>NZ_JAKMQK010000011.1:0-79066 GCF_025771545.1 Campylobacter sp. IFREMER_LSEM_CL908 | reverse complement strand
TGGCCTAAAATATTACCTTTAAAATCTGTATAAATTTCCATCATATTATTTGTTCTAAATTTATAGCCATTTATTTTTTTATCTACTTCTACAATAGCTGCATTTGGTTGTACTGCTTGTACTTTTGCAATAATTTCTTTTGGGATAAATCCTGTTGGAATGCTTTTGTATTTACCATCAACTTCTTTCCAGTCTCCATTGATGATAAAATCAATTTCAGTCCCATCGACTAAATTTACTTCATAAGAATCTACATCTTGTTTTACATAACCTACATTTACACCTTTAAAATGAGTGTTTAAAAACTCTTGAGCTTTTTGAGGTAGAGCATTTGGACTTACAACCATATCTGCAAATATAGAACTTGCACAAACTAAACTAGCTAACATTAATTTTATTTTCATTTTTTCTCCTTTAAATAAAAGTAAAAAATGATATTAACTGCTTGTGAAATTTATGTGAATTTAATTTTTAAAACCAACTATTTTATTTTTATCAAATGAAGATTCTATTTCTTTTTCTATTGTATGTAAAAAATCACTCATTTTAAAAACACCATCCTTAGAAATAGCTGCTTTCAAAGCTGTATTTTTAACTACCATAGCAATTTGAGCTCCACTTAGCTCATACAAAGCAAGGTTTTTTAAATCAAAATTATCATCAAATTTAGCATTTTTAGGTAAAGCTTTTTGCCATATCATCAAGCGTTGTTCGTAATTTGGTTTTTTAAATTCTATTTTATATTCAAATCTTCTTGAAAAAGCCACATCTAAACTTTCTAAAAAATTGGTCGTAGCTATGATAACTCCGCTAAAACGCTCAATTTGTTCTAGAAAAATATTTTGCATTTGATTGTGCATTTTATCAGCACCGCCACTACTTTCTACTCTAGTACTTAAAAATTGATCAGCTTCATTTAAAAGCAAAATAGGACTTTGTTTGCTTGTTTGACAAAGCTCTTTATAAGTATCAAAAATTTTTCTTACATTTTGCTCACTCTCGCCCACATATTTGCTTAAAATTTTAGAACAATCAAAACTCAAAATAGATTTTTTCATAGCTTTTGCCATACTTAGCGCACTCATAGTCTTACCCGTGCCAGCAGGACCATAGAAAATTATCTTAGCTTCTATGTTTTTATTTGTTTTTATACCCCATTTATTTAATCTTTCTAAAACCTTTTTACCTTGTTGTTTTAATATACTTTCCAATAGATCTTTAGTGCTTTGGGGCATAATAACATCATCTATATTAATATTTGGCTCAATTAGCTCAAAAATATCTTGTTCTTTAACTAAATTTTGAAGTTTAATTTTTTTATTCTTCTTTGGTTCTTTAAAATTAATAATTCTTTGTAAAATATCATCACTTAAATAAAAAATCTTAGTTATATCACCCAAAGAATTAACAAATTCATCATATTCTAAAAGATTTGAACTAAGTAGCTTAGAATCTTCTTCTAGTAAGACTTTGTTTTCTTGTTTTTGAACATCATCTTCGCTAATTAAATGAAGTAAAAAATTAAAATCTCTACTATAAGAATTTTCGGTGTTTAGCAAATACTCTTCTTTTAACAAACTAATAAATATCAAACATTCTTTTTCGTTTAAAGCATACTCTTTAAAAATATCTGCCAAAACATTAGAAATTTTACTCTTTTTTAAACGCTCTTTAATATATGCTTCAAATATAGCTATATCTTTTTTAATATTCTTACTTTGAGAGCTTTTAGCAAAAAAACGCAATCTTTGATATAGCTCGATTTTAAAAAATTCATCTTTTAAATATGCAATATGATCTTCATAAATTTGATCTTGCATAAAATCTTGTATAGTTTTATTTTCTAAAATTTGTAAAAAAACCTCACTTAAACTTAACTCGCATTGTAACAAATTTAAAAATAAACTTGAGTTTTTACTCGATTTAAAATCAGAAAAAATTTGAATAATAAAACCTTTTTCTATAAGATTTTTAAGATCTTTTAAATGATCTAAATACTCATATTCATCATTTTTAAAAACTTCACTAAGAAGATTATAGGCATTAATGCTTACATTTGCTTGTAAATAATTTTTACACAAATGCTTTAAAATTAAAATTTCATCTTCACTGCATTGTAAGTTTTTATAAATATTGCTTTTAAAAGTATCATTAAGAAAAAGTTTTAAATCTTTCATATTTTCCTTTATATTGATTTTATGCTAAATTTAATTTTAGATTTTTTGTCACTAAAACTCATATTTTTATCACAAACCTCATAAAAAATATCATAATTTTTGCTTATAATATTTTGAGTAAAACCACAAGAAGTGATTTGCTTATTTTTCCCATAAAAAATAGGTTTTTTGTAAATTAAATCTTGCAAAAAATCATCATAATATTCATTATTAAAAAATCTTTTATTAAAAAAAGTTTTTGCATAACATACACCATTAATGCAAATTTTATCCATGATTTTTAACTCAAGTAAAGCCTTAGAGGCACTATAAAGTTCTAAACTTGTAAAATTTTTTCCCTCATATAAAAAGCCATAATCAGCAAATCTAAATTGAGGGGTTTTTAAAACAATATAAGCACTTTGTGATTGTGTTTTACTTTTTAAAGCACAAGAGCTTAAAAAAACACACACAAAACACAAAAAAATTATTTGAAGTGACTTTATCATTTAAGGTTTTTAAAACTAAGATTAAGTTCTAAATTTAACTCTTTTACTATTTTCATCACGCTTTGTAAATCATCAATTTGCTTACCAACTACGCGAATTTCATTGCCTCTAATACTTGAAGTTACCTTTAGCTTACTATCTTTTATAGCTTTATTAATCTTCTTAGCACTATCAGCATCAATGGCATCATTAACTTTTAAATTCAATCTAAAATTTGCTCCACTCTCCCTGTTTAACTCTTTAATACCATTAGGGTTAATCCCTCTTTTGATAAGTTTTGAAATAACAATATCTTTTAGCACTTCAATTTTTGCTTCACTTGAACAAGTAAGCTTATAAATACTTTCTTTTTCATTTAGCTCTATTTCACTTTTAATGCCTTTTAAATCATATCTGCTATCAAGCTCTTTTTTAGCTTGCTCTAAAGCATTTTTTAGCTCTTGTTTGTCAATTTCCCCACTAATGTCAAAACTATGTTCATTTGCCATTTTCTATAAACTCCTTAAGATTATTAAATACGATTTGGACTAAATTTTGTATGGATTCTTCACTAGCCCATGCAACATGTGGAGTGATAATTAAATTTTCTTTATTTTTTATATTAAGCAAAGGATGATTTTCAACCATAGGTTCTACTTCAAGTACATCAAGCCCTACTCTAATATTTTTTTCATCCATAATTTGAGCTAAATCTACTTCATTAATAATCCCACCACGACCTACATTAATTAAAATGGCCTCATCTTTTAAAAGCATTAATTCTTTCTTGCTTAATAAATTTTTTGTTTTTTCATTTAAAGGTGCATGGATACTTATCACATCAGAAGTTTTTAAAAGCTCTTCAAGGCTTACTTTCTCATATGTATCATCATTATTAACCCCTGAGGTAGAATAATAACAAACATTTGCTCCAAATATTTGCGAAGCCTTAGCTACCTCTTTACCTATAACTCCAAGCCCTATAATACCATGTTTTTTTCCTGTTAGAGTATGTAAAGTTCTACTAAAATCAGTGAATATTGGGCTTTTTACCCAAAGCCCTTGTTTGGTCCATCCATCATAATATGGGATTTGATTTAAAAAAGCAAAAAGCAAAGCAAATGTATGACTTAAAACACTTTTGGTAGAATACCCAGCTGCATTTTTTACTATTATACCTTTAGAATTTGCATAAGCTACATCTATATTATTTACCCCTGTGCCAAGCTGCAAAATGAGCTTTAAATTAGTGTTATCTATAACTTCTTGATCAATGATGACTTTATTTATCATCACAACTTGTGCATCAGATATTCTTGAGATAACCTCATCTTTAGATGTAAGTTCATAACTTATAAATTCCCCAATACTTTCAAAAGCTGTTAAATCAGCTCCACCTAAAGTAGCAGCGTCTAAACATACTATTTTCATTTTTTATCCTTTAACAATGTGCCCTACAAATTTAGAATAATTATCAAGCACCAAACCACCTTTTCTAAAACCTAAACCACAACCCTCATAAGCAAAGAAAACTCCTGCTTGATAATAATCATTTTCATTTTGATTAAACTCAGCAAATTCTTGATACACAAAACGATTGTTTTGATAATCTCCACTTGTTTCAAAACTTATATCTCCATTAGCCTCTATAATAGAAACATTTGCTCCTTCTCTACCAAAAACAGGCTTTTTAACACATTTTTTACCCACTAAAGGTTCATCACTTGTTTCAAGCAATAAAGGATGATTTGGATAAAGCTCCCATAAAATTTTCATTATACCCTTGCTTTGAAAAAGTAAAGTATAAGCAGGATTTAAAATAATTGCTTTTTGATTTTGCATAATTTGAGTTAAGAGCATAGCAAGTTCACCCTCTTCTATAGCTATACTTTCCCAAGGAATGAGTTTGAAAAAATACTCAAAATTTACATCATTTTTAAAAATTCCTTCGGGTGAAAATTCTACCTCATCAATATAAGAAAATTCACTCTCAAAACCAGCTTCACTAGCAATGTGTGCTAAAAGTTTTGTTGTAATCATATCCTCATCACTACCTGCAATTGAAGAAAACAATATTTTCCAACCTTCATAATATTTTTCAAATTCACTTACATCTTCTTCTAAGGTTATAAGTCTCTTAAAATTATCTCTTAAAGCTTCATATATATTATTAAATTGCGAGCTTTCATCTAGGTTGTTTTGCTTTAAAATAGCCCATTGCAAAATAGCACTTTCAAATAAAGATGTTGGAGTATCAGCATTAAATTCTATTAGTTTTATAGGCTTACCATCAAGCCCACCTGCTAAGTCAAACCTACCATATAAATGCCAATGCACATCATTTTCCCAACTCATCTTAATCGCATCAACCAAATTAAAAGGAATTCCAAGCTCGTCAAAACGATCATTATCAATCACTTCTTGTGCAGCAGCTACAAACATATCATAAAGCTCATTAACTGCTTCATAGTATGCATTTGCTTCATCTTCCCTTACACAAACTAAATTAGAATCTAAATAATCACTTCCATCATTATCCGTATGCCATGAAAAACCTATTTGCTCTAAATAAGATTTTTCTAAAGGATTTACTTTTAAAAAATTCATTTTTTCACCTTTTAAGAGCCAAAAGAATTTGTAGAGCTTGAAGTAGCTTTAGAGCCACCACCAAAAAAGCCTGATTTTTTTGCATTTGATCCTGAAGTAGCACTTGTACTTGCTTTATTAAAGCTATTTACACTTCTTTGATAAGCACTTTGATTTGAAAATGCTCCTCTTTGTTGATTTGCAAAATTTTGATTGTTAAAAAGCTTTGAACCTATCCAACTTCCCAAAATAGCTCCAGCCGCACTCGCAAGCAATGTCTCGCCTAAAGAAAGCCCCCCGCTACTCATTTGAGCATTGTTTGGATTTGTTAAATTTGAAGTACCATTGTCTATTTTAGCAGCTTCTTCTTGGATTAATTTATCCATTTCTTCTTTGCTTAAAACCCTTTCAGTTCCATCAAGTTGTTTTAAGACTACCCTAGTTTCATCACTTGGAAATTGATCTTTGATTTTGTATTGATTTGGAGCGGTTTCTTCAATAATAACAAAGGCCCCTTGAGTATTTGCCGCTTGACTTAAAGCGTTATTGCTAGAATCATTTGTATTATTACTACATGCACTTAAAGCACCTGCACTAATTGCAGCAATACCACTTATCATACTAAGTTTGAGTATAGTTTTAATGTGTTTCATAATCTTTCCTATAAAAATTTATAAATTTAACTTAATAAGATTTTAACAAAAAAAGTATTAATAAAAATTAATTGTTTTAGTTTATCATAGTCATTAAATTACTACTTAAAATAAACACAGCAAAAACAAAAAATATAAAAGCACTTAGATAATCAATAAGTTTTAAATTCTTTTGATAAATTCTTACCATAAATGGTTTAGAAAATAATAAAGAAATCAAAGAAAAATAAATTATAGTTTCTAAAATCAAAACAAATATCAAGACTATCAACATCCATCGCATTTGTGTAAAATCAAAACTTGCAAAAACACTGGCGAAATAAAAAATTGCTTTAGGATTAGATAAATTTGTAATCATTCCACTTAAAAATGCAGATATATAAGTTTTTTGAACTTTAATTTTGTCATTTTTTGTATTCTTGTAAATCTTAAAAGATAAATACAAAAGATAAAATGCTCCAAAACTTGATAGTATAATTTGTAAAAATGGGAATTTATGAAAAACGACATTTAATCCGAGTATAGAAAGTATAATCCATATACTAACAGCTAAACTTACTCCCAAGCTTGCCTTTAAAGCACTTTTAACCCCTTCTCTTAATGCATATGAACTTACTAAGAAAAAATCAGGTCCTGGTAAAATAAGTCCGAAAAAATGAATAATTATAATCCAAAAAAACATAAATATTTTAACGAAGAAAGCCGATTTCTCGGCTTTTTGGTATTAGAGTCTTGACTCGTAGCGTCTAAGCATATAAAGTCTTTTAAGCATTTTTTTGCGTGCTGAAATTTTTTGTTTTTTGCGAATTTCAGTCATAGGCTCAAAAAATCTTCTAGCGCGAACTTCAGTAACAACTAGATTTCTATCTACTTGCTTTTTGAATTTTCTATACGCTTCATCAAAAGACTCATTAGGATGTACCTTGATTCCTGGCACGACCCTCACCACCTTTCTTTAAATAAATTTTAAAATAAAGATTATATCATAATTTTCTTGAAAAGAAAACTTATTTTTGTAATAATTATATAAATAAAAATTAAATATAAATTATTAATTAAGACAAAGTTTGATTTAATTTTTCTAATACTACAATATAAAGAAATATTTCTAAGGAAAATAAAATGAATGCTCACATCACAAACTATACTAAAAAAAGATATATAGCTTATATCATTTCTATGATCATTTTTATAGCACTACCTTTTATAAAAATAAATGGAAATCATTTCTTTTTATTAAGCTTTGATCATAAAAAACTTAATTTATTTTTTATCGCTTTTGATACTCAAGAGCTGTATTTAATGCCTTTTGTTATCATGGGTATGTTTTTAACTATACTTTTTGTTACTACTTTAGCAGGAAGAATTTGGTGTGCTTGGAGCTGTCCTCAAACTATTGCTAGAGTTATTTATAGAGATCTTTTACAAACAAAAATCTTTAAAATTCATAAAAGCACAGCAAATAAACAAAAGCAAGTCAGTGGATTTTTCGTCAAAAAAGCTTTAAGTATTGTGATTTTTTATCTTTTTTCATTGTTAATGATGAGTGCATTTTTATGGTATTTTGTACCACCTGAAGATTTTTTTACATACATTCAAAATCCTGCTGATCATTTATTACTTTTAGGGATTTTATTTTGCGCTTCTTTGGCTTTTACTTTTGATATAGTATATTTGGGTGAAAAATTTTGTGTTTATGTATGTCCTTATGCAAGAATTCAATCTGTAATGTTTGATAATAACACCGTTCAAGTAATATATGATGATAAAAGAGGAGGTATGATTTATGATGGACATACCAAACTTTATCAAAAGCCACCACAAGGTGAATGTATAGGATGTGAAGCCTGTGTAAAAATTTGTCCTACACATATAGATATACGCCAAGGAATGCAACTTGAGTGTATTAATTGTCTTGAATGTGCCGATGCTTGTTCAAAAGTTCAAGCCAAATTTAATCGTCCTAGCTTAATTAATTGGACTAGTGCAAAAGCTATTGAAACAAGGGAAAAAGTAAAATATTTTAGATTTAGAACTATTGGATATTTGGTTGTTTTGTGTGGTGTTTTTGTGGCTTTAGTTTTAATGGGAAGTAAAAAAGAAAATATGCTTTTAAATATCAACCGTTCTAGCGAGCTTTATCAAATCAGAAAAACCCATGATGGAGAATTAATTATTAGTAATGCTTATGTATTTTTATTTCAAAACACCGATAATAAAACTCATGAGTATTATTTTGATGTGAAATTACAAGGCATTGAAGATGGCTTAGAAATCATTAGACCTAAAAAATCTTTTAAACTAAAAGCTGGCGAAAAAGATAAACATATAGTTGTTTTAAAAGCTACTAAAAAACTAGCCGATAATGATAGAAAAGACACTGTAATACCATTAACCATCAAAGCCTATGCACTTGATGATAAAAATATTGTCATATTACGCGAGAGTAATTTTGTATATCCTAAAAATTCTATCATAGAGCATAAAAAATACTAAAATGAAAAAAAGAATTTCTTCAAAATCTCAAGCAAGGCTTGAAAAAATCAAACAAATCGCTGCGGAGTCATTTTTAAAAAATGGCTACGAAGCAACTAATCTTAAAGATATTATCAAACAAGCTGGTGGATCTTTTTCTTGCGTATATGAGCATTTTAAAAGTAAAGAAGGTTTATTTGAAGCGGTTTTAAATGATTTTGCAGAAAATCATTTTTTAGCTATTTTAAAAAAAAATATGCGACTTTCACCTGATGCTAATTTAGAAGAATTCTTATATCAATTTGCAAAAGCTTATTTAGGGATTTTTAACGACACTAAAACTATAGCTATAGTAAGACTTTTGTATTCTGAAATTTATAATGAAAAATTTGATTTTGGAAAATGGTTTAAAGGAAGCAATAGAAAAGAAGTAGAATATGTTCTTCGAAAAAGATTTGAAGAAGAAAATGAAATTTTAGCTCAAAATGCTGAATTTTTAAGTTATACTTTTTGCGCTATGCTTAGAGGGACATTTTTTATACAAAGTACTTTTGAAAATAAAGTTTCAATGAATAAAAAAGAACAACAAAGCCATGCAAAAAAAATCGTAAAGCTTTTTACTCAAGGTCTTGTTAATTTTAATTAACTAAAGATTGATAAAATAGTATTTATTAATTTTGTAATATAAATTACTTTTTATTTAGCTAAATAAATAACTTAAGGAAACAAATGAAAACAAAACTTTTAACTCTAGCTTGTGCTTCTCTTATCTTTATAGCATGTTCAGATAATAAAAATGCACAAGTTAAACAACTCCCTCCTCAACCTGTTAGTATTATGACTATGCAAAGCGCTAATTTACCTTTAGAATTTACTTATCCTGCGAGATTAAGTACTGAATTAGATGTAGTAGTCAAACCTAAAGTAAGCGGTGAAATCAAAGCAAAATACTTCAAAAGTGGTCAAGCTGTAAGAAAAGGCGATAAGCTTTTTCTTATAGAACCTGACAAATACCAAGCAAGTGTAAATATGGCTTATGGAGAAGCTTTGGTAGCAAGAGCTAATTTTGATGATGCTGAAAAAAATTTTAAAAGAGATAGTATTTTAATAGAAAAAAATGCTATTTCACAAAAAGAATTTGATGCAAGTTTAGCTAAATTTAACTCCACAAAAGCTAATCTAGAAAGCGCTAGAGCAAAACTTGCTAATGCAAGATTAGACTTAAAATACACCATAGTAAGTGCTCCTTTTGATGGAATTTTAGGTGATGCATTAATGGATGTGGGTGATTATGTAAATGCTTCATCTACTGAACTTGTACGCATTACAAACATTAACCCAATTTTTGCAGATTTTTATATTTCTGATGTAGATAAAATCAATATGAATAAAAATATTCAAAGCGGCAATTGGAAATTAGAAAATATCCAAGTGCAAGCTAATGTTGGTGGAGAACTTTTCAATGGAAAATTATATTTCGTAGATAGCGTTATAGATACTCATAGTGGTGGAGTAAAAGCAAAAGCTATTTTTGATAACAACAATTCAAACTTAATGCCTGGCTCTTTTGCAAATGTTCATGTTGGTGGTTTTGTTCAAAAAGATGGTTTTGAAATTCCTCAAGTTGCGCTTTTGCAAGATGATAGTGCTACTTATGTTTATACCCTTGTAGATGGAAAAGTAGTTAAAACTATTGTTGATGTTATTTATCAAACTTCTGATAAAGCAATTATTGATAAGGGCTTAAAAAATGGGGATAAAGTGATTTTAAATAACTTCAAAAAAATCCGTCCTGGTGCAAGTGTTAGCGTAATGGAGAATAAATAATGTTTTCTAAATTCTTTATAGAAAGACCTGTATTTGCTTCTGTTGTAGCTATTATCATTTCTTTAGCAGGTATTATAGGACTTTATTCTTTACCCGTGGAGCAATATCCTTCCTTAACTCCACCCGTTGTTAAGGTAAGTGCAACTTACTCAGGAGCTGATGCTCAAACGGTGGCTCAAACGGTGGCTATTCCTCTTGAAGATGCAATCAATGGGGTTGAAAATATGATTTATATGGATTCAACTTCAAGCTCTTCAGGAGATATGAGCTTAAGTGTATATTTTAATATAGGTACAGATCCTGACCAAGCAACAGTTGATGTTAATAATAGAATTTCAGCTGCTATGGCAAAACTACCTGAAGATGTTAAAAAAACTGGTGTTAGTGTAAGAAAAACCGGTTCAAGTATATTAGAAGTTGCTACTTTATATTCTCCTGATGGCTCTATGGATTCACTCGAAGTGTATAATTATGCTGCATTAAATATTTTAGATGATCTTGCTAGGGTTCCTGGTGTGGGTAATGCCGTAGCTATTGGTGCAAGAAATTATTCTATGAGAATTTGGCTTAATCCTGATTTGTTAAACAAATATCAAGTTACTGCGACTGATGTTATTGCTGCAGTTAGCGAGCAAAATGCTCAATATGCTACTGGTAAGATAGGTCAAGAACCTGTGGTGGAAAGATCTCCTTATGTGTATTCAGTAACTATGCAAGGAAGATTAAAAAATACTAAAGAATTTGAAGATATTATCATAAGAGCAAATAGTGATGGCTCTTTTTTAAGACTTAAAGATGTAGCCGAAGTTTCTTTAGGATCAAGAGAATATACTTTTAAAGGTAGATTAAACGGAAATGACGCTACTCCTATTTTGATTTTCTTACAAACCGGAGCAAATGCTGTAAATACAGCAGAATTAGTGCAGAAAAAATTTGAAGAACTTTCTAAAAATTTCCCTGAAGGATTAACTTATAAAGTGCCTTATGATACAACTATATTTATTAAAGCTTCCATTAAAGAAGTGGTAAAAACTTTCTTTGAAGCATTAATTTTAGTTGTAATTGTAATGTATTTGTTCTTAAAAAATTTCCGCTCAACTATTATACCAATGATTGCTGTTCCTGTTTCTATTTTGGGAACTTTTGCAGGATTATATGTCTTAGGTTTTAGTATCAATCTACTTACGCTTTTTGCCTTAGTATTGGCTATTGGTATTGTTGTTGATGATGCAATTATAGTAGTTGAAAATATAGATAGAATTATGCATGAAGATCCAAATATAAGTATAAAAGAAGCAGCTATTAAAGCTATGGATGAAGTTGCTGCACCTGTTGTTTCTATAGTTCTTGTACTTTGTGCGGTTTTCATACCCGTTTCATTTATATCAGGTTTTGTGGGAGAAATCCAAAAACAATTTGCCATAACCTTAGCAATATCTGTTACTATATCAGGCTTTGTAGCTTTAACACTAACTCCTTCTTTATGTGCAATTTTTTTAAGAAGAAATGAAGGTGAACCTTTTTACTTTGTGAAAAAATTTAATGATATTTTTGATTGGTCTACCGAAGTTTTTGGTGCTGGTGTGGCTTATATACTTAAAAGAACAGTGCGTTTTATGTTAATTTTTGTAATCTTTTTGGGTGGTTTATATGGACTTTTCAAACTTGTTCCAAATTCACTTGTTCCAAATGAAGATCAAGGAAACTTTTTAACTATTGTCAATCTACCCGCGGCATCTTCGCTTAATAGAACTACTCAATCAATGGATGCTATGGCAGAAGAAATCCGCAAAAATGAGAATGTAACTAATGTGGTAGGACTTATAGGCTATGATCTTTTTACAGGTTCTTTAAAAGAAAATTCTGGAGCAATGTTTGTTAATTTGAAAAATTGGGATGATAGAGATATTAGTAGTTTTGATTTAGTTGGATCTTATAACAAACAATACTTCTTAAATCCAAATTTTCAAACTTTCTTTGTTAATCCACCACCAATCCAAGGTTTAAGCTTAACTGGTGGTTTTGAGATGTATGCACAAAATCGTAGCGGAAAAAGTTATGATCAAATTCAAGTTGATGTAAATAAATTAGTTGAAGCAGCAAACAAGCGTCCCGAACTTCACAATGTAAGAACAACGCTTGATACTAATTTTCCGCAATTAAAACTAGAAATTGATCGCGATAAAGTAAAACTTTATGGTTTAAATTTAGCTGATGTATTTAGCACTCTAAATGCCACCATAGGAACTTATTATGTAAATGATTTTTCTATGCTTGGAAAAAATTATCGTGTAAATATAAGCGCAATTGGAGATTTTAGAAATACTCAAAATGCTTTAAAAAACATCTTTGTTAGATCAAAAGATGGTTCTATGATAGCTCTAGATAGCGTTTTAACATTACAAAGAAGTGTTGGTCCTGATGATGTAAAACGCTTTAATATGTTTCCATCGGCTTTAGTGCAAGGTGATCCTGCTCCTGGCTATACTTCAGGACAAGCCATTGATGCAATTGCACAAGTGGCAAAAGAAACTTTAGGAGAGGATTATTCTATTGCTTGGTCAGGTTCAGCTTATCAAGAAGTTACAAGTAGCGGTGCTGGACAAATAGCATTTATGCTAGGACTATTATTTGTATTTTTAATTCTAGCAGCACAATATGAAAGATGGCTCATGCCTTTAGCAGTAATTACGGCTGTGCCTTTTGCAGTATTTGGTTCTTTGCTTTTTGTATGGCTTAGAGGATTAGAAAATGATATATATTTTCAAACAGGACTTTTACTTTTAATAGGCCTTTCTGCTAAAAATGCCATTTTGATTGTTGAATTTGCTATGGAAGAGCATCTTAAAAAAGGAAAGAGTATTTTTGAAGCTTCTATTAGTGCAGCAAAATTGAGATTTAGACCTATTGTAATGACTTCATTGGCATTTATTTGTGGTATTTTACCGCTTTTCTTTGCATATGGAGCAGGAAGTGCAAGCCGCCATGCGATAGGTACAGGTATTATAGGTGGTATGATAGCAGCTTCTACTATAGCCATTTTCTTTGTACCTTTATTTTTCTATTTACTAGAAAGTTTTAATAAATGGCTTGATAAAAAAAGAGGTAAAATCAATGCGTAAGTTAATAATTTTTGCAAGTTGTTTTTTAATAACAGCTTGCAGTTTAAAACCAAATTTAGAAATTAAAGATGTAAATTACACTAAAAGCTTAGATCAAAACATTAGCATTAACAAACAATGGTGGAAAGCTTTTGATGATAATTATTTAAACACCTTAGTCGATCAAGCTTTAAAAAACAATAACGACTTGCAAATTGCATATATGAATTTACAAAAAGCTTATGAAGCTTTAGGTATAGCAAGAAGCGATCTACTTCCTAAACTAGATGGAAGTGCTAGCGGAGCAAGAGCAAAAACTAGTATCAATGCTCCAAGCAACAAAAGTAATGAATTTGTCTATGGCAATGATTTTAATATGGGTTTAAATTTAAGTTATGAAGTAGATTTATGGGGTAAATACAGAGATACTTATAATGCTTCAAAAGCAAAATTACAAGCTAGTGAGTTTGACTATGAAAGTGCAAGATTAAGCTTAATTTCTAATGTAGTAAAAACTTATTTTAATCTAGCAAGCTTAAGTGAGCAAGTAAAAATTTTAGAAGAAACAACCCAAAGTTATCAAAAAACTTATGAGTTAAAATTAGAGCATTTTAAACTTGGAGTAATTAGTGAGTATGAGCTTAACAAATTTAAAGCTGAACTTGAAAATTCAAGAGTTTTACTCACAAATGCTAAAATTCAAAAAGAAGCTAATACCAAAGCTTTAAAAATCTTAACTTCAAATGATATTGATGATATACTTTATAATAGCATAGAGTATAAAAAAATAGGACAATACGAGCTTAGCATACCTGAAGGTATTGGTAGTGAAATTTTACTTCAAAGACCTGATATACAAGCTAGTTTAAAAATTTTAGAAGAAAAAAACTATCTTGTTGGAGTAGCCAGAACTGCATTTTTACCAAACCTTTCTTTAACAGGACTTTTGGGTTTTCAAAGTAATGATTTAGATCTTTTAGTTAAACATGGAAGTAATACTTGGAATGTAGCTGGAAATTTTGCAATGCCGATTTTTCATTGGGGTGAGATTATGAATAATGTTAATATCGCAAAACTTACCAAAGATGAAGCGTTTTTACAATATGAAAACACCTTAAAAACAGCCTTTGGAGAAATAAGACTTGCTTTATTTAACCGCCAAAGCTATTATGAAAATGAGCAAAATTATAAAAATTTATTTCTAGCTCAAAGTAAAATTTATGAAATTTCTACCTTAAGATATGAAAATGGCGTGATTAATTTAGCTGATTTTTTACAAGATCAAAGAAATTATTTAAATGCTAAACTTTCTTACACTAACTCATCTTATGAGCTTGCAAATTCTATCGTAGATGTTATGAAAGCCTTTGGTGGTGGATTTAACGCTAAAGAAGAATCAAAAGAAAATATCAAAGCTATGAAAGAAAACTTAAAGGAAAACTTTTATAACAACTAAGCCTTAAGGCTTAGTTGTTAATGCATTTGAATTTGAATTCTTTGATTAAAATTATTATTTCCTCTATCTTTTGGGCTATTATGCTCAAAACGATAACGCATATTACCTGAAACATTAACATCTTGAAAAATTTCATCTAAAGGTGCAGAATTTGACACGCTTATAAGCCCTAATAAAAATACAAAAAATGCTATAAAAATATTTTTCATTATAAAGCCTTTGTAAAAATATGATACAATTATAGTCTTTTTAAATAACTACAAAATGAAATTTTTAGGAAAAATATGAATTTTTTACAAAACTTAGCTCTTTCTTACTCACATAAAGCCATGCAAAAATCTTTAGAGAATGGTTTTGATGTGAAACTTTTAAAAGAAGGACAAGAAAAAAAAGTTAATCCAAAAAAATCTTATATGCTCTATGCTCATATACCATTTTGCCATACTTTTTGTCCATATTGTAGTTTTCATAAGTATTATTATAGTGAAGATTTAGCAAAAAGATATTTTGAAAGCTTAAGAGAAGAAATCAAACAAATCAAAGACAAAGGATTTGATTTTACTTCTATGTATGTGGGTGGCGGCACTACTTTGATCAACGAAGAAGAACTTGCTAAAACTTTAGAACTTTGCAAAAAATTATTTAATATTAAAGAAATTTCTTGTGAGAGCGATCCTAATCATATCGAACCTAAAAAGCTAGAAATGTTTAAAGGGCTTATAGATCGTTTAAGTTGTGGTATACAAAGTTTTGATGATGATACTTTAAAAAAAGTAGCAAGATATCATAAATTTGGTTCAAGTAAAGAGCTTCAAGAAAAGCTTTCTAAAGCTATAGGCGTGCTTCCTATTATGAGTCTTGATTTGATTTTTAACTTTCCTTCTCAAACTAAAGAGCAATTACTCAATGATTTAGAAATAGCCAAAAATTTAAAACCTCAACAAATCACAACTTATCCTTTAATGAAATCAAACCTCACAAAAGATAATATCGCAAAAACTCTAGGAGTAAGTTTTAAAGATAATGAATTTGAGTTTTATAAAATCATTATAGATTTTTTCAAAGATTATGAAAGAAATAATGCATGGTCATTTTCTTTAGAAAAAAGTAGCTTTAATGATGAGTATGTAAGTAGCCACCATGAGTATTTAGGCGTGGGAAGTGGGGCTTTTAGCTTTTTAGATGGAGAGCTTTTAATCAATGCTTTTAATTTAAATGATTATTCTAAACTCATCAAAGAAAAGCAAAATGCAAATATTGCTAAAGCTAATTTTGGTAAAAAAGAAATCATCAAATATGTCTTTTTAACTGAAATGTTTGCAGGTAAAATCGAGATTGATAAATTTAACAAAACTTTAGATTGCAATTTAGAAAAAGATCTTTTCATAGAACTTTTAGGTCTTAAGCTAAGCAAGGCTATAAAAAAAGAAAATAATACTTTATACACAAGTGAATTTGGGCGTTATTTGTTTATGGTATTAATGAAAGATTTTTACACCGGTATGGATTTAGTGCGTGCTGTATTTAGAGATAATAAACGCTTACAAGATAAAGAACACATTAATATCATGCAAGAAAATGTTGATCCACTTGATTTTAAAAGTATGGAGTTTAAAGGATAAAAAGCCTTTAAAGGCTTTTTACTAAAATGGTCTTACCACCATCATAATAGCAATAATTATAAATAATATCGTTGGAATTTCATTATAAGCTCTAAAAAATTTCCCACTCTTTTTGCAAGTATCATTTTGAAGTTGTTTTAAATAATAATAATTTTGCAAATGATAAATAATCAAAAGCAAAGCACAGGTTAATTTAGCATGCATAAATCCTGATCCAACCATCAAAACTTTATTTACATGCAACATCAAACTTCCACTTATTAAAGTTACTATCATCGCAGGAGTTTGGATATAAAAATACAATTTTCTTTCTTGAATTTTTACCACTTCTACAAAGCCTTTATTATCTTTATGCTCTGTATGATAGACAAAAAGTCTTGGTAAATAAAACAATCCAGCCATCCAAGAAACAAAAGCTAAATAATGCACCATTTTAATCCACAAATACCAGTCAGTTAAAAAATCTAACATTTTTCTCCTTTTTTATTAAAAATTTCTTTTATTAAAATCAAAGCTACACTAATGTTTATCATCACATCAGCTAAATTAAACACAGCAAATTCAAACCACTTATGCCAAAATACAAAATCCACCACACCTATATGCACAAAGCGATCAAGTAAATTTGAACACCCAGCAGATAGCATAATAGCAAAAGCGATCAAATGTGTTTTAAAAAATTCTTTTTGATAAAGCAAATACGCAAACAAAGCCAAAATAAAAACAAGTTGTATGTATTTTAAATACTCTCCTAAAAATGCAAACATTGAAAAGGCTACACCGGTATTATAGGTTAAAACTAAATCAAAAATTTCACCCTTATACTCAAGCCCTTGCAAAAACAAATACTTACTTACTTGATCTAGTATAAAAACTAAAGCAAAAACAAGCCAAAATTTTAAAGATAAAATTTTAAGCATTCAATGCTTTCATAAAAAAGCTTTCAACAGCTTTCATTTCTTTTTCTAAAAGCTTAATATCTTTTGCTTCAAGTAATAAGCGTATTAAATTTTCTGTACCTGAATACCTAAACAAACTAGCAATTCCTTTTTTTTCTAAATCTTTTTTCAACTCTTCTAAGCCTGCAAGCTTGCTTAAGTCTTTTTTCTCTGAAATTTTAAGATTATGCAAAAGCTGTGGGTAAGGTTTAACTTGATTTAAAATTTCACTTGCACTTTTTGCTTCACTTAGCATTAAAGCACTAAATTGTAAAGCAGCTACCAAACCATCTCCAGTTTTTGCATAATCACTAAAAATAATATGCCCACTCTGCTCACCACCAAAATTTCCACCGCATTCTTTGAGTTTTTCAAGTACATATTTATCGCCTACATTGCAAGTTTCATGTGTGATTTTATGTTTAGTTAAAAACTCTTTTAAAGCACCATTGCTCATTATAGTGCTAACTACACTTGATTTTAACTTGCCTTGTTTTTTCAAAAATAAAGCTAAAACACCCAAAAGACTATCTCCATGAGCTACTTCGCCTTTTTCATCCACAACAACCAAACGATCCGCATCCCCATCAAAAGCAAAACCCACATCTGCTCTAAATTTTTTTACCTCTAAAGCTAAATTTAAAGGATGTAAAGCCCCGCAATTTTCATTGATATTTAAACCATTTGGCTTATCATTGATCACAATCACATCTGCACCAAGTTCTTTAAAAACCGTAGGTGCTACCTTATAAGAAGCTCCATGAGCCACATCTAACACAACGCGTAAAGACTTTAAAGTCAGCTCTTTAGGAAAAGAATTTTTTATAGAAACAATATATCTTCCTATCACATCATCAATTCTTTTTGCTTGACCAATTTGTGATTTTGTTGTTCTTGCCTCTTCTATGAGTTTATCATTAAAATAAATTTCTTCTATTTTCGCTTCTGCTTGCTCATCAAGTTTATTTCCGTGTGCATCAAAAAATTTAATGCCATTATCATAGTAAGGATTGTGTGAAGCTGATATCATAATCCCTGCATCACAACGCATATCTTCAGTTAAAAACGCAATAGCAGGTGTTGGCATAGGGCCTATTTCTATAACATTATAACCTATAGAAGTAAGTCCTGAAACGATAGCATTTTCTATCATATAACCACTTCTTCTTGTATCTTTTCCTACTAAGATATTGTTTGTAAGGGCTTTGTCTTTAAAATAAATTCCAGCAGCCATAGCCAAACGCATTGCTAAAAATGAATCCAAAAACTCCCCCGCTTTACCGCGTACTCCATCTGTTCCAAAAAGTTTCATTTTTTTACCTTTGATTTTAAATAGTGCAATTATAAGTAAAAAAGTTAAGTAATGTATAAATGTGAGAATTTTATAAGCATTAGTTAGTAATAAAAATATATAATTTTTAAAATTTCACTTAAGGAAAATGAATGAAAAAAATCATCGCAGGGGTTGTAGTAGTAATTTTACTAGTTATAGGGTTTTTTACCTCAGCTTCTTATATTAACTCAATCAATGAAAAAATCTTTGCACAAATGAGTCAAGATACAGCATATTATAATGTTGAAGATACTAATTACACTAAAGGACTTTTAAATTCCAAAGGAAGTTTTATAGCTACACTTAATGATTTACCTTATAGTTTTAAAGTGAATGTGGATTTTTCCAATAATTTTTTTGCAAGTAATAATGCTATCGTTTCTATTTTAAATGAAAATGAAGACTTAAAAGGCATTTTTCCAAACGAAGAAATCTTTAAAATCTTAGTTAGCGTCAAAGGTGGTGACATTAACATCAATGCAAAAATAAATGATATTAATTTCACACGCAATGATACAAATTTAGTTTTAAACAATACATCATTTAAGATTATAGGTTCTGATGAATTTGTAAAAAATATGGAACTTAATCTAGGTTATGTTTTATTAGAACAACTATCTCATAAAGAAAAATTAGAAGCAAAAAATATCAAAATTTCTGAATTTCCTATACAAAAATTAAGTTTTAATGATATCTTTAGTCCTAGTAGAAATAGTGAGCAAAATATAAGCATTGATAGTGCTAGTTTTATAAGTTCTATTGCTTTTGACTTTGATAAATTAAAAATTTTTGCAAAAACAGCTCAAAATACTCAAAACGATTATGATAGCGTTTTAAAACTAGATTTAGCTAAATTTAATCTTGCAAATGAAAACTTTATGTTAAATAATATTAATTTAGATATGAATTTTAATAATCTTTCTAAAAAAGCTTATGATAGCTTAATGCAAAATTCAAACACTGATATTTTTTCTATGATGCTTTTGGCAAGTCAGTTTTTAAAAGCAAACCCACAAATCATCTTAAATAATCTAAGTTTTGAAAAAGAAGGTAAAAAATTTGACGCAAATGGACAAACTATTTTCACTGAAAACAATATAAAATCACAATTTCATGCAAACACAGAAATTCTTCCTAGTCAAATTTGGCCTGATTTTGCAAATTTTGATACTTATTTCGTAGATAATAATGGCTCTTATATGCTTGATTTTATCTATGATGATTCTAATAAAAGTGATGTTACAACTATCATTAATGGTGAAAGACTTACCATAAATCCACAATGACAAATTTAAGCTTAACTTTTCGTCCTAAAACTTTAGATGAGGTTTTAGGACAAGAAAATTTAGTAGAAATTTTTAAAAAATTCATACAAGTTTCAAAACTCCCTCATAGTGTATTTTTTGGCCCAGCAGGTTGTGGAAAAACCTCTTTTGCAAGGGCTATAGCGTATGAGTATAAACTAGACTTTTATGAGTTTGATGGAGGGAATTTTAAACTTGAAGAACTTAGAAAAATACTAGCTAAATATGAAAATTCTTTATATAAACCTTTGATATTTATTGATGAGGTGCATAGGCTTTCAAAAACCCAACAAGAAATGCTTTTAATCCCTTTGGAAAATCAAAAATGCCTTTTCATAGGCGCAAGCACTGAAAACCCCTACTTTACTTTAACTTCAGGCATAAGAAGCAGAAGTATGCTTTTTGAATTTAAAGGTTTAGAGTATAAAGACTTAGAAAAACTTGCCACAAAAGTGCAAGAAAAACTCCAATGTAAAATCGATGATGATGCTAAAGACTTTTTAATCACTTCTAGTGCAAATGATGCAAGAAGCTTTTTAAATTTATGTGAGTTTGCTTTGACTTTAGATAGCACTCATATCACACTTGAAACTTTAAAAAAATTAAGAGCAAATGTTTTAAGCGATGGCACTTCAAGTAAAGATACACACTATAGACTAGCTAGTTCTATGATAAAAAGTTTAAGAGGAAGTGATGTGGATGCGAGTTTGTATTATCTTGCGAGGTTGATCGATGGGGGTGAAAGTGCGGATTTCATCGCTAGAAGATTAGTGATATTTGCAAGTGAAGATATCTCAAATGCAAACCCACAAGCACTTAATCTAGCCACAAGCACACTCATAGCAGTAAAAAACATAGGCTATCCTGAAGCTAGGATCATCTTGGCTCAATGTGTAGTATTTTTAGCAGGTTCGCCCAAGTCAAACTCAAGCTATCTTGCTATAAATGAAGCGCTAAATTATGTGCAAAACAACCCTGCATTAAAAATACTTCCTTATCTTGATAATAACAACCCACAAAGAAAAAACTACCTTTACCCGCATGATTTTGGAGGATGGGTTAAGCAAAGATATCTAGAAAAAGATTTGAAATTTTATCATAGCAAAGGTATAGGTTTTGAAGCACAGCTAGATTTATGGTTAAATGATATGAAAAAAATTAAAAAGTGATTTTAAGCACAATGTAAAAATATTTTTATATAATTTTTGTTTTTTTAAGGTTCCGTAGCTCAGTTGGTAGAGCACCACCTTGACATGGTGGTGGTCGTTGGTTCAAGTCCAATCGGAGCCACCATTTTTTATTTCTTTCGATCAATTCACTACATATATTTTAACAAATTCGTAAATTCTTGGATTTCTTTTTCTTGATCTAAGATGATTTTTTTAGCAATATCAGTGATAGTTTTGTCTTTAGAGTAAAATAAAATTTGTTTTGAAGCATCTACTGCACCTTGATGATGTGCTATCATCGCTTCTAAAAAGTCTTTATTGATGTTTTTGCTTTCTTTAACCGAACTCATTAAAATCATCATTTTTTGCATTAACTCTTTCTCTTCTTGAACGAATTTTTTATAAGTTTCTTCATCAATTTGAGTTTTTGTATAAAGATTTTTATCTAGAATTTCTTGAAATTCTTGGATTTCTTTTTCTTGAGCTTTTATGATATTTTGAGCGATTTTTTTCATCTCTTCACTTTTTGTATGTTCTAACAAAATCTTAGATGAATCAATAGCACCTTGGTGATGTGGAATCATATTAGCTAAAAAATCTCTTTCTATGTCATTGCTTTGTACTAAAGGATTTTTCATCATAGGTTCATGCATACTCATCATGATTTGTGATGAAATACTTCCAGAAGCTCCATGATGAGCATGATGAGAATTTGCAGCAAATAAAGCACTTGCTAAAACTAAACTTGAAACTATAGTTTTAATTTTCATTTTTTTCCTTTTTTTAAAATAACTTTGGAATGTTATAAAAATTATATAAACTAAAATTAACAAAGAAAAAAACATTTTTTTGTTATAATCTATAATACTAAAAAAATAATAAGGATGTTATATGCTAAAAGAACTACTTGAAATAAAAAAAGAAATGGAACCTATAATTCATGATTGTTCAGTAAAAATTCAAGTAGCCGCAAGAGAAGTGATCGTAAGGAAAAGAGAATATGAAATCTATGGTCCTATGATAGATAGAGTATATCTTGATAATGCTATATATATAAAAGTTTTTGGTAGTGGGCGTGATACTAAAAGCACTAAAGTAGATATTAAAAATGGACTTTATATGGTTTATGTAGCACCTGATAAACCTACTAATCAAGAAATTATGAATAAACTAAAAATAGCATTTGAAAGTATAGATAATAAATTCATCTCAAGAATTTTAGAACTCAATAGAAGAATGAAAGAAGTGATTAACAAAACTCAAGCAACCCTAGCAAAAGCATCAAATATGAATGTTTTGATAGAAACAAATCTAGGCGAAGCTACCGCGGCACATAAATTTGTAATAACTATTAAATATTTAAAAGATAATCAAAAATTAGAATTAAAAAATTCAAAATCTGCAGGAAGTTTTAGAGATACCAAAAATCATATCAACCTAGTAGTAGAAAAAAATACTGATTCTGCTGTATGTGAAAAACTTCTACATGATGTTGAAATTTATTTTATAGGAAATGGAAAGTAAAATCACTTTTTTACTCTCAAATTTGCTAAATGCGTCAAAGCTACTGCGATAGCATCGGTAATATCAAGTGGCTTGATGTCTTTTGAAATTCCAAGTAATCTTTTTACCATAAAAGCTACTTGCTCTTTAGTAGCTTTTGCTTTACCTGTTACGGTTTTTTTCACTTGTAAAGGTGTGTATTCTGCAAATTCTCCATGAATTTGTAAGATTTTTAAACTCAAAGCTCCACGAAATTGTGCTAGTTTTAGAACCGTTTTTGGATTATAAGCAAAAAATATATCTTCTATAGCTACCTCATCAAACTGATGATTTTTAAAGATTAGATCAAGTCCTTCACATAATTCTGTAATTTGATACTGTAAATCATTGGGTTTGATTTTGATAAGTCCTGCTTCTATGAGTTGATTTTTATTATTTATTCTTTCTACAATAGCATATCCACAATATCTAGAACCAGGATCTATCCCTAAAACTTTCAAACTTTTCACCTTTTTATTCACATAGATGTGAAATTTAAATTTTTATGTGAATAATTTTAACCATTTTTTATAAAAAATAAGCTAGAATTTTAAGTTTTACATCATAATTTATAAGAATAATAATGAATATAAAAGATTTTTTATTTGAATTTAAAACTGAAATTAGCAATAACGAATACAATACTTACATTTCTCACTTACAATTTAGTGAAAAATTAAGTAAAAATAATATCTTAGTATTTATCGCACCAAATCATTTTTTGGCTAAATTTATACAAACAAAATACGCACAAAAACTAGCTTATTTTTATGAAGTAAAAACAGGGATTAACCCTCAAGTTAAAATCATAACAAATGATCAAAAGATAGAGAAAAAACATTTTTCTACAGATATTTCACAGATTAAATTTCAAAGTACTATTTTAAATCCTTCTTTTACTTTTGAAAGCTTTGTTGTAGGAGATTCTAATCAATTTGCCTATGCAACTTGCAAAGCCATTACCGATAAAAGCAAACTTGGAAAATTATACAACCCTATCTTTATCTATGGCCCTACAGGACTTGGAAAAACTCACTTGCTTCAAGCTGTCGGAAATGTGTGCTTGGATAATGGATATAAGGTTATTTATGCTACAAGTGATAATTTTATCAATGATTTTACCATGCATTTAAATAACAAAACCATGAGTAAATTCCATGAAAAATACAAAAATTGCGATGTTTTACTCATCGATGATGTGCAGTTTTTAGGTAAAACAGACAAAATTCAAGAAGAATTTTTCTTTACTTTTAATGAAATCAAAGAAAAATTTGGACAAATCATCATGACAAGTGATAATCCTCCAAATATGCTAAAAGGCATAACAGAACGCTTAAAAAGTCGTTTTGCAAATGGGATTATCGCAGATATCACTCCACCTCAGCTTGATACAAAAATCGCAATTATCAAGAAAAAATGCGAATTTAATGCTATTTATCTCAAACCTGAAGTCATAAGCTACATCGCTACTTCAATGGGAGATAATATCCGAGAAATAGAAGGTATGATTACAAATTTAAATGCTCAAGCAAGGCTTTTTAACCAAGAAATCACTTTAGAAATCGTTAAAAGCTTTATGAAAGATCACATTAAAGAAACAAAAGAAAATATTAGTGTTGAAGATATACTTGCTGATGTTTCAAAAAGCTATAATCTTAAATCAAATGATATAAAATCAAACAAAAAAACACAAAATATCGTTATGGCAAGAAGGGTTGTGATATATTTAGCAAGAGAGCTTACAACTATGTCTATGCCTCAACTTGCTAGATTTTTTAATATGAAAGATCACACTGCCATTTCACATAATATTAAAAAAATTCAAGAGTTAATGAGCGAAAATGAAAACCTAAAAGCCATAGTAGAAGAATTAAGAAATAAAATTTTAACAAAAATAAAAAGCACCCTGTGAATAAAAGTGAAAAATAAAAAATTTTATTCTATGAGTAAAATTTCTATAAAAAAAGGCTTTTAAAAAGCATTTCACATTTTCACATTGCTTATTATTATGATAAAATAAATTTAAAAAACAAAGGAAGTAAAATGAAAATTAGCATTAATAAAAACACTTTAGAATCTGCCATAGTTTTAACTAACTCTTATGTAGACAAAAAAGACTCAAGCAACATCGCTTCTCACTTACTTTTTGAAGTAGTTGAAGATAAATTAATCATAAGGGCAAGTGATTATGAAATAGGTATTAACTATAAAATCAAAAAAATTAAAGTTGAAAGTACAGGTTTTGCAACTGCTAATGCTAAAAGTATTTTAGATATCATTAAAAGTTTAAATAATGAAGATGTAGTTTTAGAAACTATAGAAAATTTCCTTTTTATTAGACAAAAAGGAACTAAATATAAACTTCCTATGTTTAATTATGAAGATTTTCCAAATTTCCCAAGCACCGAAGGAAAAGATAAATTTGATATTGATTCGAGTGATTTAAGTAGATCTTTGAAAAAAATCCTACCTGCAGTTGATACAAATAATCCAAAGTATTCTTTAAATGGTGCTTTACTTGATATAAAAACAACCCACATTAGCTTTGTAGGAACAGATACTAAACGCTTAGCGGTTTTTACACTAAATAAAACAAACGAAAAAGAATTTAATCTTTGTATCCCTAAAAAAGCTATTTTAGAAATGCAAAAAATCTTTTTTGAAAAAATTGAAATTTATTATGATGAAAATATATTGATTGCAAAAAATGATAATTTTGAGTTTTTTACAAAACTTATTAATGATAAATTCCCTGATTATGAAAGAGTAATTCCAAAAAATATCACAAAAGAATTTATTTTTAAAACAGAAGAATTTATGGATGCATTGAAAAAAATCAATGTAATCACTGAAAAAATGAAATTAAATTTTCATAAAGATAAACTTGTATTTGAAGGTATTAGTTTAGATAATATGGAAGCAAAAACTGAACTTGAAATGGAACTTAATATAGATGAAGAATTTAATCTTTGCATTAAAAATAAATTCATCACTGACTTTTTAAATTCTATTGAAAGTGAAACATTCAAACTTAGCATAAATGAACCTCATATGGCATTCTTAGTTTCAAGTGAAGAATTACAAACTGTAATTATGCCAGTTATTTTATAAGGAAAATAAATGCAAGAAAATCAAAATTATGGCGCAGGAAATATTAAAGTTTTAAAAGGCTTAGAAGCTGTTAGAAAACGCCCTGGTATGTACATAGGTGATACCAACATAGGCGGTCTTCATCATATGATTTATGAAGTAGTGGATAATTCTATTGATGAAGCTATGGCAGGTTTTTGTGATACGATTAATGTAGAAATTACTACAGAAGGCTCTTGTATAGTAAGTGATAATGGTAGAGGAATTCCTGTGGGAATTCACCCTACTGAAAATATCCCTACTTTAACTGTAGTTTTAACCGTGCTTCATGCAGGTGGAAAATTTGATAAAGATACTTATAAAGTTTCAGGTGGTTTACACGGGGTTGGTGTAAGCGTTGTAAATGCTTTATCAAGAAAATTAGTTGCTACAGTGCATAGAGATGGAGAAATTTATCGCCAAGAATTTTCAGAAGGTAAAGTTACAAGTAATTTTGAAACCATAGGTAAAAGTAAAAAAACAGGAACAATCATAGAATTTTGGCCAGATGATCAAATTTTTGAAGTGACTGATTTTGATTATGAAATTTTAGCTAAAAGATTTCGTGAACTTGCATATTTAAATCCAAAAATTACTATAAATTTTAAAGATAATCGTGTAGGAAAAGCAGAAAGCTTTCATTTTGAAGGTGGTATAAGTCAATTTGTTACAGATTTAAATAAAAAACAAGCTCTAACTAAGGCAATATTTTTCAATGTAGATGAAGAAGATGTAAATGTTGAAGTAGCATTGCTTTATAATGATAGTTATAGTGAAAATTTACTTTCTTTTGTTAATAATATAAAAACTCCAGATGGTGGAACGCACGAAGCAGGTTTTAGAATGGGTTTAACTCGTGTTATTAGCAATTACATTGAAGCAAATGCTAGTGCTAGAGAGAAAGACTCTAAAATCACAGGTGATGATGTAAGAGAAGGTTTAATAGCAGTTGTAAGTGTTAAAGTACCTGAGCCACAATTTGAAGGACAAACTAAAGGAAAATTAGGTTCAAGCTATGTTAGACCTATAGTTTCTAAGGCTTCTTTTGAATATTTGACAAAATATTTTGAAGAAAATCCTATCGAAGCAAAAGCTATCATGAATAAAGCTTTAATGGCAGCTCGTGGTAGAGAAGCAGCTAAAAAAGCTAGAGAATTAACCCGTAAAAAAGAAAGTTCAAGTGTAGGGACTTTACCAGGAAAATTAGCTGATTGTCAAAGTAAAGATCCAAGTGAAAGCGAAATTTATTTAGTTGAGGGTGATAGTGCAGGAGGTTCTGCAAAACAAGGTAGAGAAAGAACTTTCCAAGCGATTTTACCTTTAAGAGGTAAAATACTCAATGTTGAAAAAGCAAGACTAGATAAAATTTTAAAAAGTGAACAAATTCAAAATATGATCACAGCTTTTGGTTGTGGGATCGGTGATGAGTTTGATATAGAAAAACTAAGATATCATAAAATCATCATTATGACAGATGCTGATGTAGATGGTTCTCACATACAAACTTTGCTTTTGACATTTTTCTTCCGTTTTATGAATGATCTTGTAACAAATGGACATATTTATTTAGCTCAACCACCTTTATATCGTTATAAAAAAGGTCAGAAAAAAGAAATTTATCTAAAAGATGAAAAAGCTTTAAATGATTATTTGATCGAAACAGGTATAGAAAGTTCTACTTATGAGGGCATAGGATTAAATGATTTAAAAGATTTTCTAAAAATCGTTGCAGCTTATAGAAGTGTTTTAAAAGAATTAGAAAAAAGATTTAATGTAATTTCAGTGATTAGGTATTTGATAGAAAATCCTGATTTGATAAAAGCTTCTAATGAAGAATTATTTAAAGTCATAAAAGAATTTTTAGAAAAACAAAATCACAATATCTTAAATTCATATATCAATGAAAATGAAATTCGTGTTTATGTGCAAACTGAAAATGGTTTAGAAGAGCTTATCATCAATGATGATTTGTTTGCTAATCCTTTATATGAAGAGGCAAATTATATTTATCAAAAAATTAAAGATAGAGATTTAAAATTTGATAAAGATATTTTAGAAATTTTAGATGAAGTTGAAAAAAATGCTAAAAAAGGTGCTTATATACAACGCTATAAAGGTCTTGGTGAGATGAATCCTGAACAACTTTGGGAAACAACTATGGATCCAAGTAATCGTCGTTTGTTAAAGATCACCATAGAAGATGCTCAAAGAGCAAATGATACTTTCAACCTTTTCATGGGTGATGATGTAGAACCACGCCGTGAGTATATACAAGCTCATGCTAAAGATGTTAAACATTTGGATGTTTAATTTTTAAATGATTTTTTTAACTGGAGGGCAAGGTCATAGTGGAAAGACCTTGCTTGCTCAAAGACTTCTTGAAAAATTGTCCTTTTAGAGTAGATGAGGATGAAAAAATAACTGATTTTTTATTTCCTATTGTAGATGGTATGATTTAAATTTGTATAGAAAATAAACAAAATTTAATCATTGAAGGATTTTATCTTACTCCAAAAAAGTTACAAAAATTTCAAAATCATTCTGATATTAAAATACTTTATATCGTTTTTTCAAAAGAATATATTTTGCAAAATTATGAATTAATCTATCAAAATGAAAATGTTATAGAAAAGCGTTTATTTAGTGAAAAAGAAGAAATAAACACTCTTATTTTAAATCATCAAAAATTTAAAGCTCAATGTGAAAATTTAAATCCTCCTTTTATAGAAATCCAAAAAGACTATAAAATAGAATTAAAAATGTAATAGAATTTTTGCTTAAAAGCAAGCAAATAGTTATATAATATCTAAAAAATTTATAAGGATTAAAATGCATTTTACTCAGCAGCAATTGCAACGATTAATGCTTCATTATGCAGGGAAAATCGCTAAAGATAGAAAAGAGCAAAAAATAAAATTAAATTATAATGAAGCTTTAGCTTATATATGTTATGAATTAATGGAACTTGCAAGAAAAAATTTAAGTGTGAGTGAATTGATGAGCATAGGGAAAACTTTACTTACAAGTGAAGATGTGATTGATGGTGTTGCAAGTATGCTTGAAGAAATTCAAATAGAACTTCCTTTTGAAGATGGCACAAAATTAGTTACTATACATGAGCCTATAGCAAATGATGATAAAATAAAAGCTGGAGAGATATTTTTATCATCAGAATTTATTGTGCTTAATGAAAATAAAACTTCTATAGAAATTAAAGTAAGCAATAAAAGTGATCGTCCTATACAAGTTGGTTCGCATTTTCATTTCTTTGAAGTTAATCGCTTTTTGTCTTTTGACAGAGAAAAAGCTTATGGTAAAAGGTTAAATATCGCTTCAGGAACAAGTGTGAGATTTGAACCAGGTGAAGAAAAAACAGTAAGTTTAATAGAATTTGGTGGTTTAAAAAAGGTTTTAGGTTTTAATAATCTTTGTGATGATTTTATCAATGATGAAAATAAAACTAAAGCTTTATCAAAAGCAAAAGAGAAAGGATTTCTTTGATTAAGATTAGCAAAAAAGACTATGTGAATATGTATGGTCCAACAACTAATGATAGAGTAAGATTAGCAGATACAGATTTGATTTTAAGAGTAGAAAAAGATTATACTTTATATGGCGAAGAAGTTAAATTTGGTGGTGGTAAAAATATTAGAGATGGTATGGCTCAAAGTGTAAGTGAGGGAGAATTTCCGGATTTAGTTTTAACTAATGCTTTGATTGTTGATTATACCGGTATTTATAAAGCAGATATTGGGATAAAAAATGGCTATATAGTAGGTATAGGAAAAGCAGGCAATCCTGATATACAAGATGGAGTTGATCCTAGCTTAGTTATAGGCACAAGTACAGATATTATCGGTGCAGAAGGTTTAATAGTAACTGCAGGTGGTATTGATACTCATATACATTTTATCTCCCCAACTCAAATTGAATGTGCCTTATATAGTGGTGTTACTACTATGATAGGAGGTGGCATAGGACCAAGTGAGGGAACAAATGCTACAACTTGCACAAGTGGGGCTTATCATATACATTCTATGTTAAAAGCTACGCAAAATTACCCTATGAATTTTGGCTTTTTAGGTAAAGGAAATTCAAGTAATAAAAATGCTTTAAAAGAGCAAATCATAGCCGGTGCATGCGGCTTAAAAATTCATGAAGATTGGGGTGCTACTTCTAGTGTGATTGATGCTAGTTTAAATATAGCTGATGAAATGGATATACAAGTAGCTATCCATACAGATACTTTAAATGAAGCAGGTTTTGTAGAAGATACGATTAAAGCTATTAATGGTAGAGTTATCCATACTTTTCATACTGAAGGTGCAGGTGGTGGCCATGCTCCTGATATTATTAAAATGGCAGGTTTTGAAAATGTTTTACCTGCAAGTACTAATCCTACTATGCCTTTTACTAAAAATACCATTGATGAACATTTAGATATGCTTATGGTTTGTCATCATTTAGATAATAAAATCAAAGAAGATGTTGAATTTGCAGATAGTAGAATTCGTCCTGAAACTATAGCAGCAGAAGATAAACTTCATGATATGGGTGTTTTTAGCATTATGAGTAGTGATTCTCAAGCTATGGGACGCGTAGGTGAGGTGATTTTAAGAACATGGCAAAGTGCTGATAAATGTAAAAAAGAATTTGGTGCCTTGAAGGAAGATAATGATTTAGATGATAATTTCCGTATTAAACGCTACATAGCAAAATATACTATAAATCCTGCTATTGCACATGGGATTGATAGTTATGTTGGTTCTATTGAAGTAGGAAAATTTGCTGATTTAGTACTTTGGCAACCTAAATTTTTTGGAGTAAAACCAAAGCTTATTTTAAAAGGTGGCTTGATAGTAGGTGCAAAAATAGGCGATGCTAATGCTTCTATCCCAACACCTGAGCCTATTATCTATGAAAAAATGTTTGGTGCAAATTTAAATGAAAATGCTTTACATTTTGTTTCTAAAGCTTCTTTAGAAGCTAATATGCCTGAAAAATTAAGCTTAAAAAGAAAATGTGTTGCAGTAAAAAATTGTAGAAATATCACTAAAAAAGACTTAAAATTTAATGATAAAGTTCAAGATATAGAAGTAAATCCACAAACTTATGAAGTAAAAATAAATGGTGAGCTTATTAGCTCTAAGAGCGTTGATTCTTTAGCTTTAGCTAGAAAATATTTTATGATTTAATGATTTTACTTCAAAATAAAATAACGCATTATGATTTAAACAAAGAATGCGATTTTTTAGAGCTTAGTTGGTTTGATACTTTTAAAAAGATATTAAGAATAACGACTTTAAAAGGACTAGATGTCGCTATAAAAATGCCTGATAATAAAGGTTTAAATCATAATGATTGTTTATATGATGAGGATTTTTTGATTTTAGTGAAGATTAAACCTGAAAAGGTTTTAAAAATTCACATAGAAAATGAATACAACCTTGCTTTAATAAGTTATCAAGTGGGTAATATGCACTTAAATTTATTTTATAAAGATCATAAACTTCTTACTTTAGAACAAAACTCTATCATAAGGTTTTTAGAAAAATTTAATATAAAATACGAAAAATGTGAGGAAATTTTAGAGCCAAAATATATGCTTGATATGCCAAGTTTTATCCAAGTTGATCCAAATTTTAAACTTATCAAAGAGTAAAGATGAATAAATTAAATTTTTTACTTTTACAAATTAGTGATTCTTCTTTTCCTATAGGAGCTTTTTCACATTCTTTTGGTTTAGAATCTTATGTGAATTTTGCTTATATAAAAAATATAGAAGATGCTAAAAAAGTTTTAAAAACTCAGCTTTATTCTAATATTTTATATTTTGAGCTTTTAGCTTTGAAAATAGCTTATGAAAATGCAAATGATGTAAAAAATTTACTAGTCTTTCAAAGAAAATTTTTATCAAGTATAGTTGCAAAAGAACAAAGTCAAGCTTATGTTTTTTTAGCTAAACGCTTTGTAAAAAATGTCAGTCTTTATGGATTATCAAATCCTTTATTAAATCAATACATTAAAGAAAATCAAACTCCTATTTATCCTTTTGTGTATGCTTTATTTTGTAAAGATAATGAACTTGATTTTATGTATGAAAGTTTTTTATTTGCTTTAATGAGTAATTTTGTTAATATTCTTGTAAAAATCGTGCCTTTATCGCAAAATGAAGGGCAGATTTTACTTTTTCAATTACAGCAAGATTTTCAAAAGGTTCTTTCTAAATTACAAAATTTAACTTTAAAAGATTGGTGTGAAAATCACAATATCTTAAATGATTATTTGGGTATAAAACACCAAAATTTAGCATTTAAAATTTATATTTCTTAAAAGGGTTATAATGGTTAAAATAGGCATAGGTGGTCCTGTAGGTAGTGGTAAAACAGCTTTAGTATTAAATTTATGTCAAGCTTTAAAAGATGAGCTTTCTTTGGCTGTGATTACGAATGATATTTATACAAATGAAGATGCAAATTTTTTAATCAAACAAGGCGTTCTTGAAAAAGAAAGAATCATTGGAGTACAAACTGGAGGTTGTCCTCATACAGCCATTAGAGAAGATGCTTCTTGTAATCTTGAAGCTGTTGAACTTTTACAAGAGCGTTTTAGTGATTTAGATCTTATTTTTATAGAAAGTGGTGGAGATAATTTATCAATGACTTTTTCACCTGAACTTGTGGATTTTTTTATCTTTGTTATAGATGTTGCTCAAGGAGAAAAAATTCCACGCAAAGGTGGTCCTGCTATTTGTAGGTCTGATTTAATGATTATCAATAAAATAGACTTAGCTCCTTATGTAAATGCTTCTTTAAAAATCATGCAAGAAGATACTTTAAAAATGCGTGGAGATAGACCTTTTATCATGAGTAATCTTCAAACTAAAGAAGGTTTAGAAGAAATCATTACTTGGATTAAAAAATACACACTTTTAAAGGATTGATTTGTTTGCTCAAAAGAGTGTTTTTAAACTTACATTAGATACTATCAATGAAAAAACTATCATAAAAAATTCTTTTTTTACTCCTCCTTTTAAACTTATGAGGAATTTTTATGATAAAAAATTAACTAGTATATATGTTCTAAATTCTAGTGCCGGAATTTTTAAAGAGGATCATTTAAGTTTTGAAATCATATGTAAGAAAAGTACAAACACCGCTATACTCACACAAAGTTATGAAAAGGTATATGATACTAAAGATTCTTTTGCGAGTAAAAATATTGATTTTACTCTTGAAGAAAATGCAAGCTTTTTTTATATGCCAAAGCCACTTTTGCTTCAAGAAAATGCAAATTTTATACAAAATACAAAGATTAATCTAGCTTCTTTTTCAAGATTAGTTTATGTTGATTTTGTTATTTTTGGTAGAGTGGCTATGGATGAAAAATTTGCTTTTAAAAATTATGAGAGTTTAACTCAAATTTATAGAAATGATACTTTAATTTTAAATGATAAAATTAAAATCAATCCTTCTTATATGAAAGAAAATGATTTAAATTTTTTTGCAAATCATACGCATTATTTGAGTATTTATCTTTTTGGATATGATGAGTTTTATGAAGAATTAAAAGCTTCATTTGACGATATAAATCAACTTTTTTATGAGGGTTTGTGTATAAAAATTCTTAGTAATGAAAGTGAAAAATTACTTTCACTTCAAGATAAGCTTTTTAAATTTTGTCAAAATAAAATATAAAATATTGTGGTATTATAAAGTTTTAAAAACAAACTAAGGATTATAAATGCGATATGGTGAAAAAGAAATCAAAGAATTTAGTGTAGAAAATATGGAAGTTTGGCCAAATGATGCCAAAAATGATTATGTGATTAAAATCACTTTACCTGAATTTATGTGTTGTTGTCCGCGTAGTGGGTATCCTGATTTTGCTACAATTTACTTAGAATACATTCCAAATAAATTAGTAGTAGAACTTAAAGCAATCAAACTTTATATTAATACCTTTATGTATAGAAATGTTTCACATGAAGCAAGTATTAATGAAATTTATAATACTTTAAAAGAAAAACTTGATCCAAAATGGATAAAAGTAGTAGGTGATTTTAACCCTCGTGGTAATGTGCATACTGTGATTGAATGTAGATCTGATTTAGTGGTACCACAAAATTAAATTTTTATTAAAAATAAAAGGATATATTATATCTTATTTAAAGGAGGAAAATATGAAATTAAAATTATTTAGTTTAGTTGCAAGTATTGCTTTGGTTTCAAATTTAGCTTTAGCTGATGAAAATTCAGGAATATTATTAGGTATTGATGCTGGTTGGTTTCATACTAAGGTAAAATCTGATCTTGATCATACTAAAAATAATAAAAAATTTAATGGTGATTTAGAAGGAAATGTTCCTGTTTTTGGTTTAAGAGTTGGTTATCGTTTTAGTGAAAATCATAGAATTTATGGTGCTTATAATTATTCAAGCGAATTTAGTGATGTAATCAATACCACAAGATTAAAAATTGATGGAGAATTTACTACACATAAGTTTTTGCTTGGTTATGATTTTACTCCAAAAATCTTTGAAAAAACAAGAGCTGTTTTAGGTGTATATGGTGGCTATGCAAGAACGGATATTACTTTAAAAACAAGCTTTTTATCATTATCTCAAGATTTTGATGGTTATACTTATGGAGCAAAAATCGGTGCTTTATATGAGTTAAATCAAGCAAATGAAATTGAGTTTGGTTTTAAAGCCGAGCAAACTCATTATAATACAAGAAATTTCTACCAAAGCAAGGTAGGTTCAAACTTTTACGATCCTAAACAAACAAATTATGGTTTATATCTAGGATATACTTATAAATTCTAAGGAGAATATATGCCAAAAGATGCAAATGGAACTGAGCTTAATGCAGGTGATAGTGTAAGTGTTGTGAAAGATTTGAAAGTAAAAGGTGCAAGCACTACTTTAAAGCGCGGAACGACTATAAAAAATATTAAACTTACAAGCAAAGACACTGAAATTGAAGCTAAAGTAGATAAATTTGGTGTGATTGTTTTGAAAACTGAATTTCTTAAAAAAATATAAGTAAAAATTCCCAATTAATCTTGGGAATTTTCTTCTTGATAAACACAATGTTTAAAAATAAATTGATGTTCCTCAGGCAAGTTTTCAAATAAGGCATTTGCGAGTTGTCTTATCTCCCAAAGGGCTGATTTTGAGCTTCTTAGAGTGATAAAATTTTGCAAACTTCTTGCATTAATTGTTAAAGTTAATTCTGTTTTATAGCTTTCTGGTAAGCAGTATTTTGCTATGTCTAAACTAATGCTATTTTGCAAAATCAAACGCAGATTTTCTAAAGCTTTGATGCTTGCATTATCCACTACTTCATTTCCGGTTAATACTAAGTATCTTTTAGCATTTTCAAAGTCATTTTCTTTAAATTCGCTTTCATTTCTTAGTTCTTTTAAAGTATATCTTGTGCTTTTTACACTAGGACTAGTGTGGCGGTGTCTTGCAACTTCTTGTAAGCATGCTCTTGAAATACCTTGTATATAAAAAGTATAGTTTAAATGCTCTAAGGTTGAAGCATGTTTGAATTTATTTCCCACTCGATCGATTAATTCTTTGTCTTTCTCACCACCACAATCACCTTTGTCAAAACTTTGCCAACATGTTCTTGTTGCATGAGAGCATACAGAAAGTGGAGTATGATTTAATAATGTGATTTTCATCGAAAATTTCCTTCAAAAATAATTGAATTTTACACAAATGTTTATAAAAATAAAATTTTTTATTCGTTATAATTTTAAAAAAAGAAATTAAGGTTATTTTATGAAATTAAAACAAACTAAATATATTTTTGTAACCGGTGGTGTTTTAAGCTCATTAGGAAAAGGTATAGCAGCAGCATCTATTGCTACTATTTTAAAAAATTCAGGTTTAAAAGTAAGTATTTTAAAAGCAGATCCTTATATTAATGTAGATCCTGGCACGATGAGTCCTTTGGAGCATGGGGAAGTTTTTGTAACTGAAGATGGAGCTGAGACAGATTTAGACTTAGGACATTATGAGAGATTTTTAAATGAGAATTTAACTCAAGATAATAACTTTACCACAGGAAGAGTTTATCAAAGTGTTATAGAAAAAGAAAGAAGAGGAGATTACTTAGGAAAAACTATACAAGTAATCCCTCATATAGTTGATGAGATAAAAGATCGTATTAAAAAGGCTGGAGTTGATAAAGATATTTTAATTGTTGAAATAGGTGGTACGGTAGGAGATATAGAAGGCTTACCATTTTTAGAAGCTATTAGAGCTTTAAAACTTGAAGTGGGTAAATACAATGCTATTAATATTCACTTGACTTTAGTGCCATTTATCAAAGCAGCAGGAGAACTTAAAACAAAACCAACTCAACATAGTGTGGGAGAATTACGCCGTATAGGTATAAGCCCTGATATGATCATTTGCAGAAGTGAAAAATCTTTAGATAGAGAGTTAAAAGACAAAATCGCAATTTCATGCGGAGTTGAAAAAAACTGCGTTATAGAAAGTGTGGATGCAGCTAGTATTTATCAAATTCCACTAAATTTTTTAAAACAAGATATTTTAAATTCTATTGCAAGTTTATTAGATCTTCAAAATTTAAAGCCAAATATGAACGAATGGGATTCTTTAGTAAAAAGAGTCATCGCTCCAAGTAATGAACTTAGCATTGCTTTTGTAGGAAAATATGTAGATTTAAAAGAAAGCTATAAAAGCTTAACAGAGGCCATTATCCATGCAGGTGCAGCACTTGATGCAAGAGTAAATTTAAAATGGATTGATAGTGAAAAATTAGAAAATGCAAATGTCGAAGAAAGCTTTAAAGATGTAAATGGGATTTTAGTAGCAGGTGGTTTTGGCTACCGTGGAGTAGAAGGAAAAATCAAAGCCATACAATATGCAAGAGAAAATAAAATTCCATTTTTAGGAATTTGTTTGGGTATGCAGCTTTCTTTAGTGGAATTTGCACGCAATGTTTTAAAACTAGAAGATGCAAATTCTCATGAATTCAATCCAAATTGTAAAAATCCTATCATCTTTTTGATTGATGAATTTATTGACGCAAGTGGAGAAAAGCAAATTAGAACAAGTAAAACTCCACTTGGTGGAACTATGCGTCTTGGAGCTTATGAGTGTCATATCAAGCCAAATACACTTTTAAGTAAGGTTTATGATAATCAAAAAAGCGTAAAAGAACGCCACCGCCACCGCTATGAAGCTAATCCAAAATATAAAGAAATGTTTGAAAAAAATGGGCTTATTATAAGCGGGGAAAATGAAGGTTTAGTTGAGGCTGTAGAGCTTAAAGATCATCCATTTTTCTTAGCAGTGCAGTTTCACCCTGAATTTACTTCACGCTTAGTTAGGGTTAATCCGGCTATTTTTTCTTTTATCAAGGCATCTTTAACAAATCATGCTAAATAAAGCCAAAATAAAAGAAATTTTACACCAGCGTTTTATCAATGATACACATGTAAAGCTTTGTGATTTACCTATGCCATCTTGTTTAAAAGATGTCTATAAGGGTGCTTTGCGTATTAAAGAAGCGATTGAAAAAAATCAAAAGCTTGCTATTGTTGGAGATTATGATGTAGATGGGGTGATTTCTTGTGTGATTTTATCTGAATTTTTTGATGATATCGGATATGACTATGTGGTAAAAATTCCAAATCGTTTTAAAGATGGATATGGTCTAAATGAAGAAATCATCAATGAACTTAATGGGGTAGATTTAATCATCACTGTAGATAATGGTATAGCAGCTTTTGATGCAGCAGAGCTTTGTTTGCAAAAAGGAATTGATTTAATTATTACCGATCATCATATGCCTCCAGCTACTTTACCAAAAGCTTATGCGATCATTAATCCTAAACAACAAGATTGTGAATTTCCTGATATTGAAATTTGTGGTGCTCAAGTGGCTTGGTATTTAGTTGCTGCTATAAAAGAAGTATGTAAGATTAATTATAATATGTGTAAATTTATAGAGCTTTTATCTATCGCAATTATCGCAGATATGATGGAGCTTAGAGATTTAAATAGAGCCTTAGTTAGAAAAGGCATAGAGTGTATTAATGATTCAAAACGAGTTGCATTTAAAGCTATCAAACAGTATTTTGGTAAGGATAAATTTGAACTTGATAATATTAGTTTTTTAATTGCACCTTTGATTAATAGTGCAGGTAGAATGGATGATGCGATTATTTCTTATAAATTTTTGCATTCTAAAAATATTAATGAGGTTATGGGTTATTTAGAACAAATCATTACTTATAATAATAGCCGTAAAGATGAAGAGCGCGAGCTTTTTAAACAATGTTTAGAACAAGTTGATGAAAATGATCCTGTGATTATTGTCAATGGCCAAAATTGGCATGAGGGTGTTTTGGGTATAGTTGCAAGTCGTTTAGCAAAGCATTTTAACAAGCCTGCCTTTGTTTTTTCAGAATGTGAGCAAAAGGCTAAAGCTAGCGTTAGAAGCGTGGGTAGGATAGATATTTTAAATGTTATAGAACAAGCTAAAGAATTTGTTTTAAGCTATGGTGGACATAAAGGTGCAGCTGGAGTTTTAGTCGAGCTTGAAAAATTTGGTATTTTTAAAAATAAGCTTTATGAAATTTGTCAAAATATCCCTAAAGATGATTTTTACAATACTGATGAGGTTTTAGGTAGTATTGATCCAAATGAAGTTGATTTTGAACTTTTAGAGATATTGGAATTTTTTGAACCTTTTGGGCATAAAAACCCAAGGCCATATTTTAAATTTGATAAGCTTTTTGTAAAAAACAAAAAAAGACTTGGTAAAGATGAAAATCATATAAAACTTATTTTAACACAAGGAAATAAGACTTTAGAAGCTTTATTTTTTAATTTTGACTATGAGCCAGAAATTGGTGAAAATATTGATTTTATAGCTAGTATTTCTAAAAATAATTTTAGAGGATTAATCACCCCTCAACTTACTATAAAAGAAATTCTTAGATAATTTATTAACTTATTTGCATAATTTTTATTTATAAATTTGCTATAGCATAAGTACTATAAAGGAGTAAAATGTTAAAAAGGATTTTATTATTAGCAATATTTTTTAATTTTACTTTTGCTTTTGATACAAAAATTTTTATAGGTGATACTTATATACCTGAAAATTTTTATAAATATGATAAAGATTTTAAAATCGCGGCTAGAAAGTATAACATACCCATGGCATTACTTAAAGCCATAGCTTTGACAGAGAATGCAGCTTATGAACATAATATCATTGGTAGAAATAAAAATCAAACAAGAGATTATGGTTTAATGCAAATTAATAGCATTCATTTAAAGCGTTATGGTGTTAGCGAAAAAGAGATTGTAAAAGTTAGTGCAAATATAGACATAGCAGCAAGATTACTTTATGAAATTATACAACGATACGGGTTTAATTGGAATGCTATTGGAAGATATCATTCAGCAAATGATAAATATAAAAATATTTGGCTTGATAAAGTAATGAAAAATTTAGTTGCTATAGTTTTAAAAGATAGTAAAGATCTTTTTGTAATGGAAAAATTTAGAGTTTTTAAATTAGTTTCGCTTTTGATAAATGTTGATAAAGAACAATATAGAATTTTATTAGCAAGCAATAATTAAAACAAGAATTATAAATTTTCTTGTTTTAAAGCCTCTGCTTGATAATAAGCGATTAATGGCTCGATGATTTCATCAAAAAGTCCACCTTCTAAAATCGCATCAAGTCTATATAAAGTAAGATTTATTCTATGATCACTAATTCTATTTTGAGGGAAATTATAAGTGCGTATGCGTTCGCTTCTATCACCACTTCCAACTTGTGATTTTCTTGCCTCGCTTTCTTTAGCTAAGCGTTCTTGTTCTTGCATTTCAAAAAGTCTTGCCTTTAAGACTTTCATGGCACTTTCTTTGTTTTTATGTTGGCTTTTGCCATCTTGATTTACTACAACTATACCTGTTGGAATGTGAGTGATTCTTACAGCACTATCTGTGGTATTTACGCTTTGACCACCATGACCGCTACTACGCATTACATCGATTTTTAAATCATTTGGATTGATTTGAATTTCAACATCATCAACTTCAGGCATAATAGCCACTGTAATAGCTGAAGTATGAACTCTACCTTGAGATTCTGTTTCAGGTACTCTTTGAACTCTATGTGTGCCACCTTCGTATTTTAGCCTTGAATAAGCTCCATTTCCTTTGATAAGAATGATGATTTCTTTAAATCCACCTACGCTACCTTCACTTGAACTTACAATTTCATATTTGTAATCACGATTTTCAGCATAGCGTATATAAGCTTTTACTAAATCCCCAACAAATAAAGAAGCTTCATCACCACCTGTGCCTGCACGAATTTCTAAAAAGATATTCTTATCATCGTTTGGATCTTTAGGTAATAAGAGAATTTTTAATTTTTCTTCAAGTTGTGGCTTTAAAACTTCGAGATTTTTAAGTTCTTCTTTTGCAAGTTCACCTAGTTCAGGATCAGATAAAAGAAGTTTATTTTCTTCTATATCATCTAAGGTTTTGAGATATTCTTTTGCTTTTTCTACTATGGGTTCTAAATTTTTTTGCTCTTTAGATAGAGCTGTCATTTTAGAAATATCATTAGAGATATTAACATCACTAAGAAGAGTATTTAACTCATCAAAGCGTGCTAAAAAAGGTTTGAGTTTATCAGCTAACATTAATTATGCTAATTTGTTTACCAATAATGCTAATCTGCTAACACGGCGTGATGCAGTTTGTTTTTTCAAAAATCCGCGACTTACCATAGCGTGAATGCTTTTATTAGCTACTTTTAATGCATTTTGTGCAGCTTCTTTATCGTTATTTGCCGCTGCTTCACGAACCGCTTTTGTAATGTTTTTTAATCTTGTTCTATAAAATCTATTTCTTTCAGTTCTTTTGATAGTTTGTCTTGCTCTTTTTTCAGCAGATTTATGGTTTGCCATAATTTTCCTTTTTTATATAAATTAAATTGCTAATTATACAAAATTAAAATTAAATTTTAATTAATTTAAGTATTTTTAAAGTATTAATTTTAATACCTAATATCATTTATTTTTAAAAAATCGCGCAGTTTTTCATACTCACCATTTTCCAAATAACGATATTTGCCAGCTTTTAACATACCAAGATCTAATGCTCCAAATGCCACTCTTTTAAGATCCATCACTTCTAAATCAAAATGTCCAAAAAAGCGTCTTAGCTCCCTATTTTTACCTTCATTAATGATTACTTTTAGTTTCGTATAGCCTCCGCTTGAGCCAAAAATTTCAAAGCCTAAAAATGGAGCAAAACTCATTGAGGTTATTTTAGTTTTGGCGTGAGCCCCTTTTTTTTCATTTTGAATTTCTAAGCCATTTTGCATAGCTTCGATGACATTTTTATCTATATTACCTTTTACTTTTAAGTAATATTCTCTTTCTAAATCACTATGCATAAGTGCATCTGCTATTACAGGTGAATCAGTTAGTAAAAGTAATCCCTCACTTGCAAAGTCAAGCCTTCCTACGCTAAGCCAAGTGCTAAACTGTTTTGGTAAAGTATGATAGATGGTTTTTCTACCTCTATCATCTTTTTTGCCAACTATTTCGCCTTTTTGCTTGTGATAAATGATGACTGAAAATTGTGTTTTTTTATGGAGTTTTTTACCATTGATAAAAACTTTATCTTCAGTATTTACACTATCATTTAGCAAGGCTGTTTTTTTATTGATTTTTACTAAGCCTTGCTTGATTAGCTCATCAGCCTCACGGCGAGAATATTTGCTATTGTGTGAGATGAATTTATTAATTCTCATAATTTTACTTTACATCACAAAAATAGTTGGTACTATGGTTGGATATTTTTTGATTTTTCTAAAAATATGCTTTCTTAGTACTTGTCTAATTTGAGCTTCTAAAACTTTTGGATTATCTAAAATTTCATCTTTTACATTTGGGAAAAATTGACTTAAAACATCACTCATTTCTTTTGAGAATGCTCCATCTTGTTTATCAGCTACCAAGCCATAACTAAATACTCTTGGTTTATTAATTAGTGTTTTACTTGCTTTATCAAGCTGGGCGATGATGACAACTATACCGCTATCTGCTAGTTTTTGTCTATCAATTACCACATCATCTGCGATTTGTTTGTTGATTTGATTATCCACAAAGACTTTTCCTGTTTTAACTGTTTTTACACGTTTGATGTATTTTTGACAAAGCTCTACTTGATCCCCATCACTCATTAAGTAGATGTTTCTTTCAGGTATACCACATTTTAGAGCAGTTTCTTTGTGTTTATTGATATGATTATACTCTCCATGCACTGGTAAGAAAAATTTAGGTTTTACTAAAGTTAGCATGAGTTTTTGTTCTTCTATACTAGCATGTCCGCTTACATGAATTTCACTAAATTCTTGATAAGCTACTTTAGCTCCTGCTTTTAAAAGAAAATCAAGTACAGCAGAAACATTTGCTTCATTACCTGGTATTGCTTTAGCTGAAATGATAACTTGATCGCTAGGTTTGATTTTGATAAATTTATGCTCATCAGTTGCCATTCTATATAAAGCACTCATGGTCTCGCCTTGACTTCCTGTAGTGACAATTAGTACTTCGTTGTCTTTGTATTTGCTTACTTCATCAGCGTCAATGAAAATTTTCCTATCAAGTTTGATATAGCCAAGTTCCATAGTAGTATAGAGATTTCTTTCCATAGAACGCCCTATAACACACACTTTTCTGCCGTATTTTAAACCATAACTAATAGCTTGATATACGCGGTGGATATTAGAGCTAAAGGTGCTCATGATTACCCTGCCTTTAGTTTTGGCAAAAATTTGATCAAAAGTAGGTCCTACGGAGCTTTCACTTTTTGTATAACCTTCTTTATATGAGTTTGTACTATCACTTAAAAGACAAAGTACGCCTTCTTCGCCATATTGAGCTAAACGACTTAAATCTGTTGGATAGCCATCAATTGGTGTTTGATCTATTTTAAAATCGCCAGTGTGTATGATGGTTCCTGCTTTAGTTTTAATAGCCAAAGCACAAGCATCGATGATAGAGTGGGTTATGTGAATCCATTCTAAATTAAATTCACCTATTTCATAAATTTGTCTTTTTGTTATAGGTCTAAACCATTTACGCTCAGCCTTTAAACCATGCTCTTCAAATTTATTTGAAATCATACCTAGTGCTAAAGGTGTTGCGTAGATAGGAAATTGAAATTCTTTGAAAAAATATGGCACAGCACCGATGTGATCTTCATGAGCATGAGTGATGATGATAGCGCGAATTTTGTTTTTAATCTTTCTTACATAGTCAAAATCAGGTATGATAATATCTACTCCATGCATGGTTCCATCTGGAAAACTCATACCTATATCAACGATAATTGCATCGTTGTTGGTTTCAAAAACAGTGATATTTCCACCGATTTCCCCAAGCCCACCCAAAGGTGTAATACGAATTTTATGTTCGCTTGAGTTGTTGTGTTTTAAAGGGTGAAGTCTTAGCTCGTGCATGATTTTATTAGCTTCTATACTTTTGGCAAGTTCTATTTGCCATTCTTCATTACCGCTTAATTTAGATGGTAAATTTCTATTTTTTTTCTTTTTCTTTTTTTCTTCGCTAGCTTCAGTTTGAGCATTTTCTACTTTTGTTTCATTTTTAATTTCACTATTTTGCTCTTGATTTTGTGAATCTTTTTTTCTTTTGTTTCTAAATTTATTAAATCTTTTAGTTTTATTTTGTTCTTGAGTTTTGTTTTCTTCGCTCATAGTCATCCTTTAAATAGTCATAAATTTTAAGGTATGAATCAACGCTAATTTCATGAGCTCTTGAGGTAGAAGAGATGTTTAGTGCTTCAAATGCTTTTAGAATTTTTTCTTTTTTATTTTTAAAATTAGATAAGAGTTGTTTTCTAGGATTTTGAAAACAAGCTCTAAGAAATTCTTTAAAAGCTTCTATATTTTCACATTTTTGCTGATAATGAGTAGTTTTTATTAACTTCATTACAGCTGAAGTAACTTTTGGTGGAGGATTAAAGCTTTGTGGTTGTATATCAAAAAGCATTTGTCTTTGGCATATTAATGCACAAAGCACCCCTAAGGCCGAAAAATTACTTTCTTTTTCATTCGCACAAAATTTCTGTGCCACTTCTTTTTGCACCATTACTATAAGCCCAAGGCAATTTTGATCTTCTAGGGCTTTTAAAATCAAATTTGTAGCAATATAATATGGTAAATTTGCTACTAAAAAGTACTCTTTATCGCTTAAACTTCCTTGATCAAAAGCATCACTTGCATTTTGATGAATAAGCTCAAAATTTCCACCTTCAATCTCATTTTGAAATTTTTTATTTAAAATAGGAATCAAATCTTTATCAATCTCATAAGCTCTAATATAAGCTTGTGGAATTTTCAAAAGTTCTTGCGTTAAATCACCTAAGCCAGGCCCAATCTCAACTATATTTTTAGTATCTTTGGGTATGGCTTGGATGATTTTATCTACCACGCTTTTATCACATAAAAAATTTTGCCCAAAATGTTTTTTTGCTTTTATCATAAATTTATTTTATCTAAAAAATATTAATTATAGCATTATTTTAAGCGCTAATTAGATAAAATTTGAATTATTTTTTATAAAGGTTAATTTTTGAAAAATCTTATAGTGTGTGCAGGAGGAAATGAGGATTTTAAATTTGCACAAAGTATAGGCATAGGTTTAGTTAATTCTGCTTTTTATCTAGGTAAAATTTTAAGTCAAATAAAAGCAGATAGAGTGATTTTTATAGGTACATGTGGAATTTACCAAGAAGGAAAAATTTTAGACATTTATGAAAGTTCTAATGCTGCAAATTTAGAATACGCAGATTTATTTGATAGTTTTTATACACCTATAGCAAATGAGATTAGATTAAATGTTTCACATGAAACTATGATTAATTCTTCAAATTATATTTGCAAAGATGAAAATATTGCCCAAGAATTTTTTAAAAAAGGCGTACATATAGAAAATATGGAAGCATACGCTGTGCTTTCTTGTGCAAAAATGCAAGGAATAGAAGGAATTTGTTATTTATGTGCTACAAATTTTTGTAATGAATTTGCACATGAAGATTTTTTAAAAAATCATCAAGAAGCAAAAGAATTATTAAAAGATTTTTTATTAGATAAGAAACTTATATAGGAAAAAAATTGAGTGAATTAAAAAATATATTAGATTTTACTAAAGAAGAATTAGAAAATTTAGTCCAACCAAAATTTAGAGCAAAGCAAATTTTTGAATGGTTATATAAAAAATATGCAGACGATTTTTTACAAATGTCATCTTTACCAAAAGACTTTAGAGTGTATTTACAAGAAAATTTTCATTTTTCACCTTTAAAATGTGTGAAAGATGAAAAAAGCAAAGATGGTAGTATTAAATATCTTTTTGAGCTTTTAGATGGTAAAAAAATAGAAGCTGTTTTGCTACCTATGAAAGAAGAGCTTGTAGATGAAAATGGAAAAATCATCAAACATGCAAGATATACTATTTGTGTTTCCTCTCAAGTGGGGTGTAAAAGTGGGTGCAGTTTTTGTCTGACTGCTAAAGGCGGTTTGAAAAGAAATTTGACTGCAGGAGAAATAGTAGGACAAATTTTATGGATTAAAAAACATAACAACATACCTTATGAAAGAAGGGTTAATATAGTCTATATGGGTATGGGAGAGCCTTTGGATAATCTTAAAAATGTTTCTAAGGCAGTTAAAATTTTAGCTGATAATGATGCTTTAGCGATAAGCCCTAGAAGACAAACTATAAGCACAAGTGGTTTGGCAAAACAGATCAAAGAGCTTGGAGAAATGAATTTAGGTGTGCTTTTGGCTATTTCGCTCCATGCTGTAAATGATGAGCTTAGAAGTGAATTAATGCCTATTAATAAAGCTTATAATATAGCAAGCATTATGGAAGCGGTGAGAAATTTTCCTATAGATCAGCGTAAAAGAGTGATGTTTGAATACCTTTTAATCGATGGTATAAATGATAAAATAGAACATGCAAAAGAATTAGTCAAGCTCTTAAATGGTATAAAAGCCAAAGTAAATTTAATACTTTTTAATCCACACGAAGGAAGTTTATATAAAAGACCAAGTGTTGAAAATGCGGTTAAATTTCAAGATTATTTAAGTGCAAAAGGTGTTACTTGTACGATAAGAGAAAGCAAGGGACTTGATATTTCAGCTGCATGCGGACAGCTTAAAGAAAGGCAGAGTAAACAATGACTTTTTTAGATATAGCTCAACTTATTTTTATAAGTATAGTAGTGATCATAGGACTTGGTGGAATTATTTATGTATTAAAAAATGAAGGAAAAAATAATGATAGATAAAAAACAATTGTTAGAAAACCAATTATTCAAAATAGATATATAAGGCCAAATATTTCTTGGTATTTTTCGTATTTAAATGGTAAAAGAGAAATTGCTAGAATTTTTAAAGTTCCTTATGCTGCTTTGATGAAAAAATTTTTATTTGAAAAAATACTTCGAAAAGAGAGTTTTAGAAAGTAAGGTGGATATTCCCTATTTAGAATTAGTTTTAACTACAAGATGTACTTTGCGTTGTGAATCATGTAATAATTTGATGTAGTATTTTTCACCATCAAATCAATATACCTGTACTTTAGAGGGCATTATGGAATCATTAGATCTACTTTTATCTAAAGTAGATTCTATTGCAAGAGTTAGAATTATAGGCGGAGAACCCCTGTTGTTTAAAGATTTACCACAATTGATTGATTATTTAGATGCTCAAAAGAAAATACTAACTTTTTCTTTAGTTACTAATGCAACTATTGATTTTAAAGATGAATTGATGAAAAAGTTAAAAAAATCTAATAAGGTTAGAAAAATTACAATTTCAGACTACAAAAGATCGCCAAATTTAAAAATTCCACTAAAACAAGAAAGCATTCTAAGAAAATTAAAAGAAAATAAAATTCCATTTTCTATGAACTCTAGTGACGAAAATTCTACTTGGAGTGATCCTGAAAAAATTTATAAACGCGGTAGAAGTAAAGAAGATATAATCAAAAATTATCGTAATTGTCAAATGCCATGTGTAAGTTTGATGACATCTGAGGGCTTAGAAAATAAACAATTAGCACCTAAAGGAGCTATTTTTGTTTGTCCTATATCAAGTTCCTTGTCACGCTTAAAAGGACTTGAAGAATTTAATGGTGATTTTTTAAATTTAGAGGATTCTAAAGAAAGATTTTTTGAATTTTATTCTCAAGATTTTTATAAATCTTGTGATTATTGTAGAGATTATGGTGAGCCAGCTAAGCAAATTGCAGTTGCAGTCCAAACTGATAAAGTTTTAAAGTTAGAAAAAGATTAAGGTAGATTTTTCAAAAATTCATCCTTTATGTTTTTTTGAGATTGTATCAAAAATTTTTGATTTTTATATGTAAATTCTAAGCTAAAAGAGTGTAAAAGCAATCTTTTGGCGCCTGTAATTTGAGCTCTTTTTATACCACTCATTTTTCCATCTAATATTTGCTCTATTTGTGTTTTTTCTAAACCATATAAAGGTTCACCTAAAATTTTATGTTTCACATGAAATAAATGTAATCTTATTTGGTGTTGTCTTCCTGTTAGAGGTTTAGCTAAAACTAAACTGGCATCTAAATTTTCAAAATATTCTAAAGTGTAAAATTGCGTTAAGGCTTCTTTACCATTTTCACAAATATGCATTCTAGTTTTTACTGTATCATAGTCTTTAGCTAAATCCATGCTTTTATCTACTATAAATTCTTTTTTAGTTTTTCCTTTTACTAGAGCGAGATAGCTTTTTTGCACTAATCTTTTTTCAAACATAGTTTTTAACTCAATTTGTGCATTTTTATGTTTTGCTATGAGTAAAAGTCCGCTTGTTTCTTTATCTAGTCTATGAGCCACGCAAGTTTTTTCACCCCATAAATGCCAAATTTCATCACAAAGACTATAAGCACAATTGCGCCCATTAGGATGAGTTAGCACTCCACTTGGTTTTTCTACGATGGCAAAATCTTCATTTTCAAAAACTATTTCTAATCCTTTGGGATTGTTTTCATATATGATTAATTCTACTAAACCATTTAAAAATTTATTTTTTTCTTCTACCAAATTTCCATCACAAAATAATCTTTTTTTATCAATGAGTTTTTGTGCTTCACGCATAGAAATTTTCAACTCATCCATAAGTAGTCTAAATGCCTTTTTTCCATTATTTGCTAGTTTCTTTTTTATATATGCCATTTAATAACTTTCTTAGGTAATTTATAATAAAATTCAAGCTATTTTTTCATAAAAAATTATATAAAAAAAGGTCTTGAAAATGGTTGAAAGATATAGTAGAGAAATCATGGCTAAAAAATGGGACATGCAAGCAAAATATGATGCATGGCTAAAAGTAGAATTAGCTGCTGTGAAAGCATGGAATAAACTTGGTCTTATTAAAGACGATGATTGTGAAAAAATTATAAAAAATGCAAAATTTGATATAGCAAGAATAGATGAAATAGAAAAAACTACCAAACATGATGTTATCGCTTTTTTAACTAGTGTAAGTGAAAGCTTAGGTGAGGAAAGTCGTTTTGTACATTATGCAATGACAAGTTCAGATTGTATTGATACTGCAGTTGCTTTGCAGATTAAAGATAGTTTGGAACTAATCTTGCAAGATTTAGATCAAGTTTTAGCAGCGATTAAAACAAGAGCATATGAGCATAAAAATACCTTAATGGTAGGAAGAAGTCATGGAATTCATGGAGAGCCTATAACTTTTGGTTTAGTTTTGGCTATTTGGTATGATTCGCTAGTTCATGCAAAAGATTTAATTATTCATGCAAAAGAAGTGATTAGCTATGGAAAAATCAGCGGTGCTATGGGAAATTTTGCTCATGCTCCACTTGAATTTGAAGAAGAAGTTTGTAAAAATTTAGATCTTAAACCAGCACCAGTTTCAAACCAAGTTATACAAAGAGATCGTTACGCACAAGTTATCTCGGCTTTAGCTATTTTAGCTTCAAGTTGTGAGCAAATTGCTGTTGCTATCCGCCATTTTCAAAGAACAGAAGTATATGAAGCTGAAGAATATTTTTCTCAAGGACAAAAAGGAAGTTCAGCTATGCCTCATAAAAGAAATCCTGTTTTGAGTGAAAATATTACCGGTCTTTGCAGGATGATAAGAGCTTATGTAACACCTGCTTTAGAAAATGTAGCATTGTGGCATGAAAGAGATATATCACATTCTAGTGTAGAAAGATTTGTATTACCTGATGCTTTTATCACGACTGATTTTATGCTTTCAAGATTATGCGGTGTGATAGAAAAGCTTTTGGTATATCCAGAAAATATGATGAAAAATTTAAATTTAACTGGAGGGCTTGTATTTTCTCAAAGAGTATTGCTTGAACTTCCATTTAAAGGTATAAGCAGAGAAGAAGCTTACAAGATTGTTCAAAGAAATGCTATGAAAGTTTGGGCTGATTTACAAAATGGTAAGCCTGCTTTAAATGAAAAAGGTGAGAGTTTGTTTTTATTAGCTTTATTGGCTGATGAGGATTTGAAAAATTCTTTAAGTGAAGCAGATATTAGAAATTGCTTTGATTATAACTACTATACTAAAAATGTAGATAAAATTTTTGAAAGAACTTTTAAATAATAAACTAGGGGTTGTGAGTGAAAGTATTAAAAAGAAATGGAAGAACTGAAGAGTTAGATGTTTCTAAGATTAAAAAATATACTACCGACGCGGTGGCAAATTTAGAAAATGTAAGTCAAAGTGAGCTTGAAGTAGATGCAAAAATTCAATTTCGTGATGGTATAACAACAGAAGAAATCCAACAAACTCTTATAAAAACAGCAGTAGATAAAATAGATATTGATAGGCCTAATTGGACCTTTGTTGCTGCAAGATTGTTTTTGTATGATTTATATAAAAAAGTAAGTGGTTATAATGGGTATAAGCATTTAAGAGAATACCTTGAAAAAGGCGAAAAAGAAGGTAGGATTTTAATCGGCCTAAAAGAAAAATATGATTTAGATGATCTTAATGCTTATATCAAGCCAGAGCGTGATTTGCAGTTTACTTATCTTGGTATAAAAACTTTGTATGATAGGTATTTGATTAAAGATTCTAAAGGTATGCCTATAGAATTACCACAACAAATGTTTATGGCTATTGCGATGTTTTTAGCACAAAATGAATTAGATTCTCAAACTTGGGCTAAAAAATTTTATGATTTGATCTCAACTTTTGAAGTAATGCTTGCAACTCCAACCCTTTCAAATGCAAGAACTACAAGACACCAATTAAGCTCATGTTATATAGGAAGCACACCTGATAATATAGAAGGGATTTTTGATTCCTATCAAGAAATGGCACTCTTATCTAAATTTGGCGGTGGTATAGGCTGGGATTGGTCTAAGGTGCGTGCTATGGGTGGAAGTATAGATGGGCATAAAAACGCAGCAGGCGGGATCATACCATTTTTAAAAATCACTAATGACATAGCCGTTGCTGTTGATCAACTTGGTACTAGAAAAGGGGCGATTGCTGTATATATTGAACCTTGGCATATGGATATTAATGACTTTTTAGATTTGCGTAAAAATTCTGGCGAAGAAAGAAGAAGAGCGCATGAACTTTTCCCTGCTTTGTGGATTAATGATTTATTTATGAAAAGAGTAAGGATAAATGGTAAATGGACGCTTTTTGATCCTGCTGATACTGCAAGTTTATGCGATTTATATGGTGAAGAATTTGAGAAAAAATACGAAGAATTTGAAAAAGATGAAAGCATAGCTAAAGAAATTATAGATGCAAAAGAGCTTTGGAAAAAAATACTTTTATCTTATTTTGAAACAGGTATGCCATTTTTATGTTTTAAAGATAGTGCAAACAAAACAAATCCAAATTCCCACGCAGGGATTATAAGAAGTTCAAATTTATGTACAGAAATTTTTCAAAATACAGATCCAAATTATTATCAAATCAAAATCGTATTTGATGATAAAACAGAGCTTCATTTAGATGAGGATGAAGAGCTTGCAATAGATGGAGGGTATAAAAAGCTTGCTAAGAAAGTTTCTACTTTAGATAGTATTAATGGTAAAAAAGTCTATATAGTAGAAAAATATAAAAACGAAGGAAAAACCGCAGTTTGTAATCTTGCAAGTATAAACTTAAGTAAAATCAACACCAAAGAAGACATCCAAAGAGTAGTGCCAACGGCAATAAGAATGCTTGATAATGTGATTGATTTGAATTTTTATCCCCATGTAAAGGTTAAAAATACCAACTTAAAATCACGCGCTATAGGACTTGGTGTAATGGGTGAAGCGCAAATGCTGGCTGAAGCTCAAATTTATTGGGGTTCTAATGAGCATTTTGAAAAAATTGATCGTATTATGGAGATGATTAGCTATGAGGCGATTTTAGCTAGCTCAAATTTAGCTTTAGAAAAAGGAAACTATCCTGACTTTGAAGGATCAAATTGGAGTAAAGGTATAGTGCCAATTGATGTAGCAAATGAAAATGCTAAAAAACTTACCGCAAGTGAAGGTTTGTTTGATCAAAGCGAGTGTGATTGGGAAAAATTAAGAGAAAAACTAAAAAGAGATGGTATAAGAAATGGTTATTTAATGGCTATAGCACCAACTTCTTCTATCTCGATTTTAGTGGGTACTACTCAAACAATTGAGCCTGTGTATAAAAGAAAATGGTTTGAGCAAAACTTAAGTGGTATGATACCAACTGTGGTGCCAAATTTAAGCGCTAATACTTGGCAGTATTATACTCCTGCTTATGAGCTTGATCAAAAAATCTTAGTAAAAGCAGCAGCGATTCGTGGTAAATGGATTGATCAAGGTCAATCATTAAATATCTTTGTTTCTTTAGATAAAGCAAGCGGTGGATATTTAAATGAAATTTATCAACTTGCTTGGGAATTAGGTGTTAAATCAACTTACTATCTAAGAAGCGAAAGCCCTGATAGTCAAAAAGTAAATGATGATGTGGTTGATAGAACTATAGAATGTGAAGGTTGTCAATAAAAATGGAGAAACAAAATGTATACAAAAAACTCACTACCGGAGCTTACGCTTAGGGGTATAATACTAGGAAGTATTTTAACGATTATTTTTACTGCCTCAAATGTATATTTGGGGCTTAAAGTTGGTCTTACTTTTTCTACTTCTATTCCTGCTGTTGTAATTGCAATGGCTGTTTTAAAAATGTTTAAAGATTCTAATATTTTAGAAAATAATATGGTTCAAACTCAAGTTTCAGCTGCAGGTACGCTCTCGGCTGTGATTTTTGTTATACCAGGTCTTTTTATATGTGGGTATTGGTTTGAATTTCCACTTTGGCTTACCTTTATGCTCTGTCTTTGCGGAGGTGGATTAGGCGTGCTTTTTACTATACCTTTGCGTAGAGCTATGGTAGTAGAGAGTAAATTGGCTTATCCTGAAGGAAGGGCCGCTGCTGAAATTTTAAAAGTGGCCAATAAAGATCAAGCTGATAAAAAAGGAAAGGTGGGCTTAAAAGAAATCACACTTGGTGTAGTATTAGCTTCTATTGTAAGCCTTTTTTCAAGTGGCTTTAAACTACTTTCAAGTGGAAGTAGTTTTGCATTTATTTGGCAAAAAATGACTTTTGGATTTTCTATGGGCTATTCAGTGGCACTTTTGGGTGCTGGATACTTAGTAGGTATAGCTGGAGGTGTTGCATTGCTTGTGGGTATGGTGCTTGCTTGGATGGTTTTTGTGCCATATTTTTCTGCTAAAGAAAGTTTTGATGTAAGCTTAAGTGCGCTTGATATAGCTAATCAAATTTGGGCTCAAAAAGTACGCTTAATAGGTACAGGAGCTATTGCCATAGCAGCATTATGGACTTTAATAGAACTTGCAAAGCCTGTATATGATGGCATGAAAAATATGCTTAAAAAAACCTCATTAAACCTCTCACAAGATCCTAAAGATATGGATTTATCTTTAAAAGCTATGCTAGGTTTATTTGTGCTTATGTGTATAGGTTTGTTTATTTCATTTTATGCTTTTGTGGCCGATTCAAATTTAGCAAGTGGCTATCAAATTCTTTTTGCTTTGGTAGGAACTTTAGTAGCTATTTTTATAGGCTTTTTTGTAGCTTCTGCTTGTGGATATATGGCAGGTTTAGTGGGTTCATCATCTTCTCCTATTTCAGGTATAGGACTAATTGGGATTATGATTTCTTCTTTGATTATTTTACTTTTGGGTTATCAAGTAGATTTATTTAGCGATCCTTTAATGTCTAAATTTGCTATTGCTTTTGCTATATTTACTACCAGTGTTATTTTGGCAACTGCTGCTATTTCTAATGATAATTTACAAGATTTAAAAACTGGTTATTTAGTAGGTGCAACTCCTTGGAAACAACAAGTTTCTTTGATTATAGGTTGTGTGTTTGGAGCTTTAGCTATAGCTCCTGTTTTAAATTTGTTATACCAAGCTTATGGTTTTGTGGGTGCAATGCCAAGAGAAGGAATGGATGAGGCAAATGCACTTGCTGCACCACAAGCAAATTTAATGAGCACTATAGCTCAAGGTATTTTTAACGCCAACATTGATTGGAGTTATATTATAGCAGGAGCTTTTGTGGGTGTTGGCATAATCATTGTAGATCGTTTATTAAGAAAGAAAAATATGTCTTTACCACCTTTAGCTGTGGGTATAGGTATATATTTACCACCTGCTGTTAATATGCCTTTGTTTATAGGTGGATTATTGGCATATTTAATTAAAAAGCGTTTGGATCAAAGATATGCTAAAAATGCTCATAAAAAAGAACTTATTCAAGAGCATGAGCAAAAAGGAACCTTATTTGCCTCTGGTTTGATAGTGGGTGAGAGTATATTTGGAGTATTAATAGCTGGTTTAACTGTGCTTTCTATTAGTAGAGGTGGAGCTGAAGATCCGCTTGCTATTGCAACTTCATTTAAAGATGATGGGATTATAGGTTTTGTAGTATTTATAGCGATTATGCTAATTTTTGCAAGAAGAGTGCTTAAAAAATGAATTTAGATTATTATTATGCTTTGATTTTAGGAATCATTGAGGGTCTGACAGAATTTTTACCTGTTTCGTCTACTGGGCATATGATCTTGGGTGCTGAAATTTTGGGTTTAAATATAGATGATTTTTGGAGAAGTTTTTTTATTATCATTCAGCTTGGTTCTATACTAGCGGTGATTTTTATTTTTAAAGAAAAACTAACTCAAAAACTTGATATTTGGTTAAAACTTGCTGTGGGCTTTTTGCCTGCAGGTGGAGTGGGTTTTATAGCATATAAGTTTTTAAAAGAGATATTTAATGGCTATACCGTGGCTACTATGTTAATCATTGGTGGGATTATTTTTATCATTATAGAACTTAAACATAGAAAAAAAGACTATACAATTCACTCTTTAGATGAGGTAGGTTATAAACAGGCTTTTTTGATAGGTTTAACCCAAGCTCTTGCTATCATACCAGGTACTTCAAGAAGTGGATCAAGTATCATAGGTGGCTTATTGCTCGGACTTGATCGCAAAGTGGCTTCTGAATTTTCGTTTTTGCTTGCAATTCCTACTATGATTATCGCAACAGCTTATAGTATTTATAAAGAACCGCAGGTTTTAAGCAATATGAATAATTTCATTCCTTTAGCCATAGGTTTTGTAACAGCTTTTATAGTGGCTTTTGTGGTAATTAAAATATTTTTAAAATTAATTAGCAAGATAAACTTCATACCTTTTGGAATTTATAGGATAATTTTAGGTTTTGTATTTTTATACCTTTTTATGAGTGGTGCTTTAGATATATCAAGAACGGGTGTTTGAAATATAAAAATATCCTTTATTTAAAAAAAGTTTAAGTTTTTCATAGCTAAAATTAGTCTTATATTTTAATTTAAGCTCACAAGGTTAGTGAGTGTTAAGGGTAGAAATGACAAAAGATATAATTGCATATGCAAATAATGAAACTTTGATAGATACTCAAAGTTTTAACAATGACACAAATTTAACTCCGATTTATTTTGATAACTCTAAAGAAAGTTTAGAAGTTATCCGCCACTCTTGTGCGCATTTAATGGCTCAAGCGATTAAAAGTCTATATCCAGAGGCTAAATTTTTCGTAGGACCTGTGATAGAAGATGGGTTTTATTATGATTTTAGAGTTGATAGTAAGATTTCAGAAGAAGACTTAAGCAAAATCGAAAAGAAAATGAAAGAACTAGCAGAAGCAAAGCTAGACATCATAAAATACGAACTCTCAAAGGCTGAGGTTAAAGAAAAATTTGCTAATGATGATTTAAAACAAGAGGTTTTGCTGAGAATTCCTGATGGAAAAGTAAGTATTTATAAGCAAGGCGAATTTGAAGATTTATGCCGTGGACCTCATGTACCAAACACTAGATATTTAAGATTTTTCAAGCTTACTCGTGTAGCGGGAGCGTATTTGGGTGGTGATGAAAAAAGAGAAATGCTCACAAGAATTTATGGTACTGCCTTTGCAGATAAAGAAAGTTTAAATGAATACTTAAAAATCATTGAAGAAGCTAAAAAAAGAGATCATAGAAAACTTGGTAATGAAATGAAACTTTTTGCTTTTGATGATGAAATAGGCGGCGGGCTTCCTATATGGCTTAGCAATGGTGCAAAATTAAGAAGTAAATTAGAACATTTATTATATAAAGCACATAGATTAAGAGGTTATGAGCCTGTGCGTGGGCCTGAACTTTTAAAAGCTGATGCGTGGAAAATTAGTGGGCATTATGCAAACTATAAAGAAAATATGTATTTTACGCAAATTGATGAGCAAGAATATGGCATTAAGCCGATGAATTGTGTAGGACATATTAAAATTTATCAAAGTGATGTTAGAAGTTATCGCGATTTACCTTTGAAATTTTTTGAATACGGCGTGGTGCACCGCCATGAAAAAAGTGGAGTTTTACACGGGCTTTTTAGGGTAAGAGAATTCACTCAAGATGATGCGCATATTTTTTGTATGCCAAGTCAGATAAAAGAACAAGTTTTAGAAATTTTAAGCTTTGTTGATACTTTGATGAAGGCTTTTGAGTTTGATTATGAAATGGAAATTTCAACACGTCCAGCAAAAGCAATAGGCGATGATGAAATTTGGGATATAGCTACAAAGGCTTTAAAAGAAGCTTTAGACGAGCAAGGTTTAAAATATGGCATTGATGAGGGTGGTGGAGCTTTCTATGGTCCAAAAATCGATATTAAAATCACTGATGCGCTAAAAAGAAAATGGCAGTGTGGAACTATACAAGTAGATTTTAACTTACCAAGCCGTTTTAAACTCGAATACACAGACGCAGATAATGAGAAAAAACAACCTGTAATGCTTCACCGTGCTATTTTGGGTTCTTTTGAAAGATTTATAGGAATTTTAGTAGAGCATTGTGCGGGCGAGTTGCCATTTTTCATAGCGCCAACTCAAGTAGCTATAGTACCTATTTCGCAAAATCATCATGATTATGCAAAAGAAATAGCAAGAAAACTTTTAGAACTTGGCATTGATAGTGAAGTGTATAATAAAAATGAAAGCTTAAATAAAAAAATTCGCACAGCCGAAAAAGCACATGTGCCTATGATACTTGTTTTAGGCGATGAAGAAGTAGCAAACAAAAGTGTGGCTTTAAGAGATAGAAGAGCAAAAGAACAAAAAACAATGACTTTAGATGAATTTATAACCCTAACAAAGGAGAAATTAAGTGAGGTACGCTTTTGAGTAAAGAAAAAGAAGTATTGCTAAATGAAGAAATTCAAGCAGATGAGATCAGATGTATAGGTGATGATGGCAAGGTTTATGGCATTATTAGTAGTGATGAAGCACTAGATATAGCAAATAGACTAGGGCTTGATTTGGTGATGATAGCCCCTGAAGCCAAACCACCTGTATGTAAGATAATGGATTATGGAAAATTTCGTTATCAACAAGAAAAGAAACAAAAAGAAGCAAAGAAAAAACAAAAAGTTATTGATATAAAAGAAATCAAACTTTCTGTGAAAATCGCTCAAAATGACATTAATTATAAAGTCAAACATGCAAGCGAGTTTTTAGAGCAAGGCAAGCATGTGAAATTTAGAGTGTTTTTAAAAGGTCGTGAGATGGGCTCTCCTGAAGCAGGGGTAGCTTTGCTTGAAAAAATTTGGCAAATGGTTGAAGATATAGCAGATAGAGACAAAGAGCCTTTACTCGAAGGACGCTATGTAAATATGCTAGTAACTCCTAAAAAGAAAAAATAATCGCAAGCCTTTTTAAGGCTTGTATTTTAAACTTATGCTAGAAGAAAATCCACAATTTTTAAAAGAACAAATCATAACTTATCTTGGTAATAAAAGATCTTTGCTTGAGTTTTTAAATCAAGGCTTCAAATTCGCACAAAATGAGCTTAAAAAAGACAAATTTAGTTTTTGTGATGTATTTAGTGGCTCTGGGGTAGTTTCGCGTTTTGTGAGGTCTTATGCGAGTTTTATCATGGCAAATGATTTGGAAGATTATTCTAAAATCATCAATGAGTGTTATTTAAGCAATCAAAACGCAAAATTTTTACAAGAATTACAAAAACATTATGCTTTTTTAACTTCTGATTTAAAACTCAAAAAAGGTTTTATAAGCAAACTTTATGCGCCAAATGATGATGAGTGTATCCAAAAGAATGAAAGAGTTTTCTACACGCTTAAAAATGCGATGTATTTAGACTCTATGCGAGAAAAAATTTCAAGCTTGCCAAGTAATATACAAAAATACTTTATCGCACCGCTTATCTATGAAGCAAGTGTGCATGCAAATACAAGCGGGGTTTTTAAAGGTTTTTATAAAGATAAAAATGGAGTGGGAAAATTTGGAGGAAATGGAGCAAACGCACTTAGTCGTATAAAGGGCGATATAGCTTTAAAAATGCCTATTTTTTCAAATTTTACTTGTGAATATGAGGTTTTTCAAAAAGATGCAAATGTTTTAGCTAAAGAGCTTGATAGCTTTGATGTGGCGTATTTAGACCCACCTTATAATCAACACCCTTATGGATCAAATTATTTTATGTTAAATTTAATCGCTAATTATAAAAAGCCAAAGGAAATCTCAAAGGTTTCTGGTATACCAAAAGACTGGAACCGCAGTGCTTTTAACAAAGAAAAAAAAGCCGAAGATGCTTTGTTTGATTTGATAAATGATTTAAAAGCTAAGATTGTATTGCTTTCTTATAATTGTGAGGGTTTTGTAAAAAAAGAAAATTTCACAAAAAGACTTCAAAGTCTTGGAGAATGCTTTGTGCTTGAGCAAAAGTATAATGCCTTTAGAGCTAGTAGAAACCTCTCTAAACGCTCTATGCATATACAAGAACAACTTTATGTGTTAAAAAAACGCTAATCTTGCATGTATGTATTTAACTGCTCAAAAAGCTTTTCTTTTAAAGCAATAGGTTTGTTTATTTTAATATATGGTATCCAATATCTTATCAAATTTAAAAGCTCATCATCATAGGTATAAAATGCTTTGATGTAAATAAAATTTTCATCCTCATCTATAAATTCGTATTTAGTAAGGGCATTTTTTCTTAAGAAATATTCTTTAGCTTTTTTATCAAGTTTTAAAATAGCTTCTTTATTTTCTTTACTAATCCAGTTGCTTTGATCTTTTTGAATTTGTTTTAAAAACTCTTCTTTTGGGGTAAAATTTTCTTTCTTTTCTACTCTTAGTTGCGTGATTTTAGAAAAAGTAAAGGTTTTTAAAGTATCGTTTTCATCTGCTAAAAGATACCATATGTGGTCAATATTAATGAGTTTGTATGGATTTGCTTTTCTGTGTTTTTCTTTGTAGTAAAAGCTAATGGGGTATTTTGCTATGACAGCTGCACTTAGTTCTTCAAAAATTTCTCTATCAAGTGTTTCATAGCTTTGAGTTTTGACTAAAAAGGCTTTGTTGATTTTTTCATTAAGCAAGTCGTTTAAAAACTCTTTATCTAAACTAGGATAAAGCCTACCTATACCGCTTAAAATAGCAAAATTTTGTATATCTTTAAAGCTTAATTTTCCTAAAACATAGCCTTCTAAAAAGTATTTTCCATTTTCTTTTTTTATAGGGATAAAAGCAAGGCGTTCATGCAAGTCTCTTTGTATGGTGCGAATGCTGACATTAAATTCTTGTGCAAGCTCTTCTAAGCTAAAACGCTCGCCATTGTTTAAACACTGCAGTATAGAAACTAAACGCGTAGAAAGCTTGTCTTTTTCCATATACAACCTTTTGTATTTTTGTTTATTTTAGCAAATCTTTGATGTTTTGTTTGATTGTTTTTGGATCGTTTTCATAGGTAGTTAAAAGCTCTTGAATAAGTTTTAAAAAATCATCAAAATCATCAGGGTTTTCTTTTTTAAATTTAAGCACTCTATCTAGGATGATAAAAGCGGCTTCTGTTTTGTCATTTTCTTTTTCATAAAGCTCTTTTAACTCTAAAGCAAACTTAGTGTAAGTATAAGCTTGCTTTGGCTTTGAGATGATATCAAAGATGTTTGATTTATAGCTAAAAAGCAATGAAAAAAGTTGAGGTAGTTTGTTTAGCATGGTTTATTGTTCAATATATCCGCAATCTCTACATTTTCTTTTTCCATTAATAGAGGCATCTTTATTTGTAAAAGGAATTTGTACCCAAGAATGCTGTATATCGCCCAAACGTTCTTTTCCACATTGAGAGCATTTTTCTATTATCTGACATCTTTCATTTTTTCTTACTTTTTCAAATTTGTGATATGTTCCAAATTCTCTGTGCTGACAATAAGTACATTCTTCATAACCTCTGCAAGAGTACGGATCTGTTATAACTCTTTCTGCAAAGTTGTGATTGTATTTACTGATATATTCATTACAGTCAGGGCATGTTTTTGAAAGATAGCATTGAGGTTTTCCTTCTTCATTGCTGTAAGTTCCTCCGTGCCACCCAATTCCACATTTTGCACTAATTGCTATAGATTTTAAAGTATCTAAAAATCCCATTTTATTCCTTTTATATTTTTAAATTTTCATTGCTAAACATAAAATCATCAAATTCTTTTCGTGTTTTAAATAAATCATCAACACCAAATTTTTCTGCAAGGTTTATAATAGATTGATTTGCTTGTGTATAGTTACTGTTATTTAAGGTGGTTTGTAATTCTTGAAAACTCATATTGCTAGTATTTTTTAAATCACGCATATAATCATCTATGAAAATTTCCAAAGATTCTTGGTTTTCTATCATTTTAGGCATGATTTTATCAAAAACCATTTCAACTTCTTCTCTTCTTGCTTTAGCTAAATTCGCCTTAGCAAAAATTGCAACAAAACTATTTATTGTTATTTCAACAGTTTTAGAAAATAAAACCACAGCTAATGAACAAATGAAAATGGATATTCCTATGGATAAAATTTGAGCTAATTGACTTCCACCTAATGCTTGACAAATTTGTTCTTCTAAGGCAATTGCAAATATAGTCATGATAGCTGAAAACAAAGATTTTAATATCACTTTTATAAGTTCATCAAAACTTTTAATTTTACCAGTTATATAAGCATATATTGCATTCCATATAGATTTTAAACTACTTCTTAAATTTTTCCACAAAGCTTTTAAGTGCCCACCAATTCTTTTAAAATATTGCGAAGCAATTCCAACAATAACATCTATAATACCATAGCTAGCTCCTCTTATAAAAGCATCTTTCCCGCTTTCAATTACTCTTGATAACAAACGCTTAAATCTTACTTCAAAATCCTCATGTTCTTTTTTTATAAATTCGCTTTTAAGTTCAGCTATAACACCGCTTGCAAATGTACTAAGAACAACAACACCAGCATCACTAGCTCCAGTTTGAAAAACATTTATGGCAGCTTGTTTTGCTTGAATAATATATACTTCTTTTAAGGCCTTATCTTTGTCTGTATGGTTTGTAGGTTCGTTTTTCTTTAAATGATTAAAAATCTCTTTCTTTGTCTCAAGTTCTTTTTTTAAAGACTCTTTTTCTTCTTCGGATGCTTTTTCTATAGTGCTTTCTAATTTTTCTATCTCTTTTTGTGCATTTTCGTATATTTTTTTATTGACTACAATATAATCTATTTCTCCATTTTTAATTTTATTAAAATCATCTTCATGTTTTTTGCTAAATATATCATCACTTTTTTTGATAGTAATAGTTTTATCTTTGCTTTCTTCTTGTGTATAGCCAGCTTTTTCTCTTTCACTACCTTGAGTAAGAAAAGAAAATTTGCTTTTATATTCTTGAAGTTTTTTTTCTAAAGTTGATTTTTTTTCTTCAGGCGCTTTTTCTATAGTGCTTTCTAATTTTTCTATCTCTTTTTGCGCCCTTTCGTAAGTTTCTTTATCAGTTTTAATATAGTCTAAATTTCCATTTTTAATCGCTTCAAAATATTTATTATATTCTTTTCCAAATATACTATCATTAACAGCTTTTAATTGTTCTGTTTTAGCTATTTCGCCTTTTTCGTTTAAAGTTACGGTATCTACTATAGTATGATTTGTTTTGGTTAAGTTGTCTAGATTGACATTGTTTGTCAAATTTTTAATTTCTTCATCGCTATAATTTGCCAAAATTGTCTCTTTTTTGTATAGATCAATATTTTCCCCTTTGAAGACTTTGCTTATTTCGGCAAGCTCATCTGTTGTGAAGCCTCTATTTTTATTTTTATTATATGCGTTGCTGATGTTTTCTTTACCAACTTCTAGTGTTTCATAAAATTGACCAAAACCATTTGGGTTGTTGCCATGTTGTTGCGTAGCTTTTTGCATATTTGTTGTAAGTTTTGCACTTTCCATATAGGCTTCATATGAGTTGACATTAAATATATTGATGGGTAATCTTGCTAAACTTTGTGTCCCTAGTTCTTCTAGTAATTCATCAAACAATGATACAGTATTCATGATATCTTCCTTATTTTAAAGCGGAAATTCCGCTTTTAAATAGTTTGTATTTCTTTATTTAAATTTTGTGCTATTTGGACAGCTTTTTTAAATTCTTTATTTACTATGCCATCTTCAGTTAGTACATTTACCTTACAAATACCACTAATTGCTTTCACTAAATTGACAATAAATTGAGTATATGCTTTTTCACCATTAGTGAATTTAGAATAATCATTTTCTCTTATAATCATTAATTTAAAAGTTTGTAATTCTTTAATTAAAATTCCATCTAAATTTTGTATAGCTATAAGAGATTCATTTACAATAGAACCGATTGCTGTTGTAGCAATTCTTGCAGTATCCATTTCACTTGCTGCTGCTTTTGCTTTATGTAGGTTACTTTTTGCTTCGTCCAAAGCTTGCTCTCCAACTTTAGAATATAAAAATCCTCCAACTGCTAAAACAGGCGCAGCTACTATACCACCTAAAACAGCCATTCCACCAGCCATTCCAAATCCACCTGCAGCTAAGCTACCTCCTCCAAGCCATGCTAAAGTAGCATTAGTAGCCGCTGCGCCACTCAGTGTAGAAATTAAAGTTCCGGTAGAAGCGCTTGCAAGTAATCCAACACTACCATAAGCTCCAATACCAGCTAAAGCCCCAGCACCAAGAGATGCTATCCCACCTGCTGTTAATTTTGTAAAGTCAATTACACTTTCTTTGGTAAATTCTATAAATTCATTAATATTAAATTTTAAATCATCTTTAGAAAAATCATCGCTTTCTACATTTTTAAGTTTAGAAAAAATATCAATAAACTCTTTAAAAGAATTTTGATGAATATGCAACTTTGCATGCCCTAAATTTTCCAAAGCTTGTTCAGCATTTTTTCTAGCTACGTCTAAATTTTCTTTTGCATAATTAAAAATAGCTTTAGCATTATTATCTAACTCTTCTGCTGCACACTTATCTTGATAACCATCGTATGCTTTTTTAGCACCAAATACACCTGTTGCTAAAGCTATTCCGCCTAAAATAAATGGAACTGCCATTTTAAATCTCCTTTGTTATTAAATTTATTTTGTATTTTTTATCTAGCTTCAATTTATCTTGCAATAAATTACATATTTTTATATTTTCGTTATAAAAATCCTTTTTACTCATAGTGTCTTTAAAATATTTATTGTAAAAATCTTCCACTCTGCATACTAAGGGTCTTTCGTTGTAAATTTTACAAGAGTTATCTTCTTGTAAATTAATGCAAACACCATTTATATTAAAGTGTTTCAACTCTTCAATGCCATTAATATTTTTACAACATGCTCCACATGAAGTGCAAGGAAAATTATGTTTTAATATTATTTAACCCTCCTTATTATTTTTTATGTCAATTATATCAATACCCCCCCCCGTATTGTCAAGGTTTTTAGTATTGTTTACTTTTAATTATCCTTGCAAGTATCATTACACCAGCTAAAATTAGCACGTAAGAAACCACTACATTTATAATTCCGTATTTTTCTATTAAAAATAAACTTGGTAATATAACGCACCACACTACAAACAAAAATAAAGCCCAAAAAGTACCACAAACTATAGCCCATATAGCAGTAGCTATCATAACTATAATACCAATTACTATTGCCATTTGACTCCTTTATTGGATTTTATAAAATTAATAAAATCATATTAAATCCTTGTGACAGGTTGTGTCATAAAAATTTAATTTTTCTAAAGCATAGTTATAGTAAAATGATAGCTTTCTTTTATGAAAAAATTTATCCAAAGGATACACATGCCAAAAATGAAAAGCGTTAAAAGTGCTGTTAAACGCTTCAAAGTAGGTAAAAATAAAATCAAAAGAGGCGCTGCTTATAGAAGCCACATTTTGACTAAAAAACCTGCTAAAAGAATGCGTGATCTTCGCACTTCTAAGTATGTTCACTCAACCAATGTTAAAGCGGTTGAAAAAATGTTAGGAATTTAAGCTCGCTTAAATTTAGTTTTTGACGAAAGTCATTCAAACTCCCCTTATTTAAAGGGCAAGATTCGTTTAACGAACGCCAATTTGTGAAAGGATAAATATGGCAAGAGTAAAAACAGGTGTTGTAAGACGCCGCAGACATAAAAAAGTTTTAAAACTTGCGCGTGGTTTTTATAGTGGTCGCCGCAAACACTTTAGAAAAGCTAAAGAACAATTAGAAAGAAGTTTGGTTTATGCGTATCGTGATAGACGCCGCAAAAAACGCGATTTCCGTCGTCTTTGGATAGTGCGTATCAATGCAGCTTGTAGACTAAATGATATTAGTTATTCAAGATTTATAAATGGTCTTAAAAAAGCAGGCATTGAGCTTGATAGAAAAATCTTAGCTGATTTAGCGATGAATGACGCAGCTGCTTTTGCAAAAATTGCAGATGCTGCTAAAAAAGCACTTTAATCTTACTGCAAGGCTTTTTATAAGCCTTGTTTTTCTTTCTACTCTCTTTTTAAATTCTCTTTTCGCAAAAGATATTTTGCTTTTTAAAGTTTATGATGAAAAAGCATTTAAAGATGTAAATTTAAGTCACTATCTCATGAGTGAAAAACTCGATGGTATAAGAGGTCTTTGGAATGGTAAGTCTATGCAAACAAGAGCAGGAAATACTATAAAACTTCCTTTATTTTTCACAAAAAACTTTCCTAAATTTGAATTAGATGGGGAACTTTGGATAAAAAGAGCTTCTTTTGAAGAAATTTCATCTTTAATACGCCAAGAAAATCCTGATGAAAAACTTTGGCAAAAAGTAAGTTATAATATCTTTGATGTGCCAAATGCTTGTGAGGAATTTAAGCTTGATCCTTGCACCTTAGAAGCAAGATTAGAAGTTTTGAAAAAGTATTTGGCTAAAAACTCAAATGATTTTATAAAAATTATTCCACAAGTTTCCATTAAAGATAAAAATCATTTAGAACAATTTTATCAAGATATCATTTTGCATAAGGGCGAGGGTATAATCATAAGATTAAACAATGCACCTTATGAAAAGAAAAGATCAAATAATGCTTTTAAACTAAAACCTTTTGATGATACAGAATGTGTTGTAAAAAAGCATTTTGAAGGTAAGGGAAAATTTGAAGGTAAAATGGGATCTTTGCTTTGTGAAGCAGTGATTGAGGGTAAAAAAGTGAGTTTTAAAATAGGTTCAGGTTTTAAAGAAAGCGATCGCTTAAATCCTCCGCCAATTGGTGCTATAATTACTTTTAAATACAATGGTTTAACCAAAAATGGCAAACCAAAATTTGCTAGTTTTTTAAGAACGAGGGAAGTTTTTTAAAGCATTAATTCCTAAAAATATAGCAAAAGCAACACATGAGATCATAATGATACTAGCACCACTTGAGATATTAAAATAATAACTCACCATCAAACCACTTAAGCAAAAACATAAACTCAAAATACTTGAATAAATCATCATCCAACCAAGTTTTTTACTAATACCTTCTGCTATAAAGCTTGGTATGCTTAATAAAGCCATGGCTAAAATTAATCCCACAAGTCTAATACCAATAACTACGCACAAGCTTATCATAAAAATCAAAAGATAATAAAATAAATTAGTGTTAATCCCTCTAGTTTGAGCAAATTCGCTATCAAAGCTTATGATTTCAAATTGTCTATAAAAGCATAATAAAATAATGATAAAAATGATATCTGCGCCAAGCATAAGCCAAATGTCTTCATTAGAAACGGTTAATATATTGCCAAATAAATATGCCATTAAGTCGTTATTGTATTTTGGGCTTAAGTCTATAAGTATGATTCCTATAGCCATACCAAACGCCCATATGACAGCTATAATGCTATCGCTTCTGTTTGGATAGTGTTTGCTTAAATAAGCCACTATAAAAGCTAAAATCAAAGTAAATAAACTTGTGCTAAGTAAAACGGGTAAAGAAAAGTAAAATGCTACTCCAATGCCACCAAATGCCCCATGTGTAATGCCACCAGCCATAGACATAAGCCTATTTACCATTACCAAACTTCCTATACAACCACATGCAATGCTTACTAGCACACAAGAAAATAAAGCATTTTGAAAAAAGTTAAAATTTAAAATTTCAAGCATTACATTCCTTACATAGGCAAGAATTTAAACTCATTTCAACATCGCAAAAATGAGAATGGTTTTGGTATAAGTGTTTTATATAGTTGATTTTATTTGGATCTTTAATGTTTTTGTGTATAAAAATTTCTTTGTTTAAATATGCGATTTTATCACTATATGCTAAAGTTATGTTAATGTCGTGACTAATGCATATAATACCTATGCCATTTTGATGAAGTTGTTTTAAAAGCTCAAAAATTTGTATAGCATTTTTAGTATCTACACTTGCTGTAGGCTCATCTAATATAAGCAATTTACACTCTCCTACTAAAGCTCTTGCTATGAGCACCCTTTGTCTTTGGCCGCCGCTTAAAGAATGGATAGTTTTATCCCAAAAATCTTGCATAGATACTTTTTTTAGAGCATCTAGAGCTAACTCTTTGTCTTTTTTGGTGTAAAAACCAAAAGTTTTATGATTTATCCTTCCCATAAGCACGACTTCTAAGACTCTAGTTGGAAAATTGGTATTAGTTAGAGTGTTTTGTGGGACATAGCCTATTTGACTTAAATTTATATTTTTAAATTCAATTATATTTTTACTTTTTAAAAGTCCAAATATGAGTTTTATAAGGGTTGATTTTCCACCACCATTTGGTCCTATGATAGATAAAAAATCATTATTATCATAGCTTAGATTGATATTTTTTAACACAAGTTCTTCATTATAAGAAAAATTTAAATTAGATATTCGAAATAATTCCACTAAAATACACCTTCTTTGGTATTGATGAATAAAAATAATCCAAATGATATCATAAATATCAAAGCTAGATACTCTAGTAAGGTTCTTATTTTTATAGTTTTGACATTTTGGTGAATTTTATTTGCCCCTATAGCAAATAAAAATAATACAAAACACATTCCCAATGTCACAAACACAGCAGAGCTTAAAGCATAAAAAAAGTTGAATTTATACGCAAAAATAAAAAGCAATATAACACCAGGACAAGGCACCAAAGAAGCTCCTAGTATGACTACCCATTCACTTGTTTTATGTGAGTGGCAAGAGCATGAGCAAGAGTTTTTATGAAGTATTTTTTTGCTTAGCATAAAAAGAGCTATAAAAACTATAAGTAAACTTGTAAATTTTGTAAGAATAAATCCAGCCATATTGATATCTTTGAGTAATTTCTCAAGGATAATTATACCAATGCTTACAAGTAAAAATGCACTCATTATATGCACTATGCCTATTTTTAATACAAAATAAAATATTTTAGAAAATGAGCTTTTGTGTGTTAAAAAATACGAACTTGTAAGCATTTTAGAATGACCTGGTGCACTAGCATGAAAAACGCCATATCCAAAAGATATGATTAATAATATTAAAAATGTTTGTATATTAAATTCTTGTTGAAGAAGTTGCTTGATATACAATAAAATATTTTCGTTAAAAATTTGCAATTTATTTAAAAGATCATCTATAAAATTTGGACTTTGCTTGATTTGAATTTCTGCAAAGGTTGTATTTGGTGTTTTGCCTTTTTGTGCTTGTAAAAATATGAGATTTAAATTGGGATTTGCACTTAGATAATAGTTTGAATTCAAAGTGATAAAATCTTGCGGTATAAATTTAAAACTAAAAAATCCTTCCTTATCTTCAAATCTTATGCTAAATGTGTTATTTTCTTTTATAGGGATGTTAAGATTTACTTCAAAAGTGAAAAATAGTTTCGTTTTATCTAAGATTAATTTGGCATTTAAAAATTTTTCTATGTAAATTTTTTCATCTAAATTGTAAAATTGAAATTGCATTAAAAATTGTCTTGGCTCTATATAATCTAAAAGAGTATATTTAATATCAGTAAGTTCGTCTTTGTCTAAAGTATTATTATAATTTATATCATAGTTTTGAAGTAGTATTTTTATAAAATCTTGCGAAAATTCCCAAGTTACATAAATTTTATTGATGTTATCATCACTTGCGTTAAAGTCTAATTTTACATTTGCCGTTGGAGTATAAGCTGCACACAAAGCACAGCTTAATACTTTTTGAAAGCATATAAAAGCTAGTATTAAAATGATTTTCATTCTAAAGCCATTTTTAATGCTTGTATGGTTTTTAAAAGTTCTTTATCCCAATCTTTAGCCAAATGATCGATAAAAACAATTTTTGCGTTTAATTCTTTAGATAATACTTTAGCCGAATTTTCACTAAAACCAGGTTGGACAAAAATAACCTTTATGTTTTTTTCTTTGGCTATTTTTATTAGTTTTTGCAAATCTTGAATTTTTGGCTCTTTTCCATCAATTTCCACAGGAATTTGGATGAGGTTGTATCTTTTTGCAAGATAATTCCAACTAGGATGATAGACTATAAATTCTCGGTGTTTGATGTCTTGTAAATTTGTTTTGATTACTGAATTTAAGTCATCCAATTCTTTAAGAAAATTTTCTAAATTTTTTGCATAAAAGTCTTTATTTTGTGGAAAAGTTTGACTTAAAGCTTTATAGATATTTTGTGCTTGTATTTTTACTAAAATAGGATCTAGCCAAGTATGAGGATCGTTTTTACCATGCTCATGTTCATCGTGGTCATGTTCATCAGTCTCATCATTTTCCAGTAATGATATGCCATCATTAATATTAACAATTTTGACATTTTTGAGTGTGTTTTTAAATTTGTTTTCTAGGATTTTTTCAAGTTCTAAATCGGCAAGAAAATAAATTTTGCTTTTTTCAAGATTTTTAATCATCATAGGTTTAAATTCTACATTATGTTCATTAGAATTAGGTGAAATCAAGATATTAATTTCAACACTATCTTTAGCAATCTTTTCTACAAAAAATGCTTGAGGTGGTATGCTAACACTCACAATAGGTTTTGAAAAAGCAAGTGCGCATGATAATAACAATAACAATATTTTTAACATTAATTCCTCCTGATTATCTAAAATTTATGTAATTATATATAATGCAACTTAGTTGCAACTTAAAAATTAAGTTGCATTTATAAAACTTTTTTTGTGGTAAAATACATTTATTTTCTAAGGTAGAATTATGGAAGCTATTGATTTATTAAAAAAACATGATATTTCTATGACAACTTTACGAGTGGAAATCTTGCAAATTTTATCTCTTGCTAAAACCCCATTAAGTTATGATCAATTTAATCTCAAAGCAAATAAAACTAGCTTTTATAGAAATATGGAGCTTTTTGAAAAAAAGGGTATTGTTAATAAAAGTCAACTTGATCGCAAAAGTTTTTATGAATTAGCAGATCATGCTAAAGCACATTTTATATGCGATGTATGTCATGAGATTAGTGATGTAAAAATGCCTGAAATTAAAGGGATTATAAAAAGTGTTGTGATTAAAGGAATTTGCCAAAAATGTGAGAATGAATAATGAATTTATGGAATAAAAAAGCAAAAAGCTATGCAAGATATAGTTCTAGCTTAAACGAAATTCAAAAAGCCACTTTTGCAAAACTTAGATCTTTACAAGGCAAAATCGTGGTGGATATAGGCTGTGGGAGCGGTGTTTGGACTTTGCATTTAGCACAAAAAGCAAAAAGTGTTTTAGGCATAGACAGCTCTAGTGCTATGCTTGAAATTTTACAAGAAGATGCAAAAACTCATGCTATATCAAATATAAAAACTTTAAATTTAGACTTTGAAAACTTTTATAAAAACAATAACACAAATTTTGATTTAGCCTTTTTGAGCATGTCTCCTGCTTTGCAAAATGAAAAAGACTATAAAGCTTTTTTAAGCTTAGCTTCTAAAAAAGTATATTTAGGCTGGGCGAGTAGGCGCAAAAGTAGCTTTTTAGATCCTATATTTGAGCATTTTAACACGCATTTTAAAGGTTTTTATGAAGAGGATTTGCAAAGTTTTTTAAATGCGCAAAATATTTCTTATGAGAGTGAAATTTTTAATGAAATTAGAGTAGTAAAAAGAGATAAAGATAGTGCGATAGAAAATGCTTTGTGGCATTTGAGTATGAATGGCATTAATGCAAACAAACAAGAGTTAGAAAGCTTTGTAAAAGATGAGGTAGAAGAGATTATAGAAGCTAAGATAAAACTTTTGATTATTGATTAAATTTCAAGGCTAAATAACCTTGAAATTTAAAGTTTTTCCTGCCATAAATGGCACCACATCACCGTATTTTTGCGCTACTTGCCATTCTTGTTTTTCTAAAGTGATGATTTTATCTTTTTCAAATTTAAGATTATGGATTTTACAAGCATTATCTGAAATAAATTTTTGTAAATTTGCTTCATTTGAGTGCTTTTCAAAAAGTTCAGCTAATACAGGTAAAATCACCGGTGCGCTAAATACGCCAGCTGCACACCCACAACATTCTTTAGTGTGTAATGGATGAGGTGCGCTATCACTTCCCAACATAGCCTTTTCATAGCCGCTAAAAGCAAGCTCACATAAAGCGTCTTTGTCTTCATAGCGTTTTGCAATAGGTTTGCAAAATAAATGTGGATCCATCTTACCACCCACTACATCATCAAGCGTTATCATTAAATGATGTAAAGTGATAGTTGCGTATAAATTTTCATAATCTTTTAATAAATCACACAAAACTTTAGTGGTGATATGCTCCATTACGATTTTTAATTTTGGAAAGTTTTTAGCTAATTTTTCATAAATTTTAGCAAAATTTGCTTCTCTATCCATTACAAAATCATTTGTTTCTCCATGTACAAGTAAAGGCAGACCAAGCTCACTCATAGCATTTAGTGTAGGTTTTAACTTTTCTATATCAAAGCTTGAAATTCCATTATCTGAATTTGTAGTTATGCCTGCAGGATAAAGTTTGATAGCAAAAATTTCATCTTTAGCTTTTTCTAAAAATTTCTCATCATAGTCTTTAAAAAATAAAGTCATCAAAGGCGTAAAATCTTCATTTTTACATGCTTTTAAAATGCGTTCTTTATAAGCTTTTAATGCGTTTATTTCAGTAAGCGGAGTGATTAAATTTGGCATGATAACTCCTGCTTTAAAGTCTTTTGCGCTAAATGGAGCTACAAGTTCAAGCATGCTTTCATCGCGTAAATGTAAATGCATATCCAAAGGGTTTTTAAGCGTCATTTTATCTCCTATTTGAGTTTATATAAGCCGTTTTTGAGCTTTTCAAGCAAAGCTTTTTCTTCTAAAAATTTAAAAGTAGAAATGATGGTTGGTTTGCTGATGTTTAACTTTTTAGAAAGTTCTTCGATATTTGCAAAGACAAAGCCATCTTCATTAGCATGAAGGGCTAAAAATTCTAAAATTTCAAAGCGTTTTTTACCAAAGATTTTTATGCATAGTGTTTTTACTTTATCATCCATTCTCTAGCCATATTAAAAAGAATAAAACTCCAAGTAATTATAGCCAAAACAACACTAAAAAATACCCCAGCACTCGCACAATCTTTTGCTTTTTTAGCTAAGATGTGAAATTCGCTCGTGTAAAGATCCACGCAAGCTTCTATGGCAGAATTTAATGCTTCTATAATTAAAATCAAAACTAATACTAAAATAAGTACAAAATGTTCTAAAAAACTCACAGGTAAAAATAAGCTTACAAAAATCAAAGGTAAGATAATGGCAAATTCTATTCTAAAAGCCATTTCATCTTTAAGCAAGAATTTAATGCCACTAAAGGCATAACTTGCATTTTTAAATAAAGAATACTTTGGCTTCATTAAGGATTTTCCTTTAAATTTTTACTATATAAGTCATAGTTTTCTTCATATTCTTTAGTTTGGACATTAAAATATCCTAATAAACTTGAAAAAATATTATCTTGAGATAATTTATAATCTTTCTTTTTTTGTAATTCTTGGATTAAATTATTATCTTTGCTCCAAAGAATCATAGGAACATGAGTTTGTTCTTTTGGTGCTATGAAATAGGGCATTCCATGAAGGTAAATTCCATTTTCTCCTAAACTTTCTCCATGGTCTGATACATACAACAATGAGGCATTTTGTGCAGGACTTTGCTTTAGTAAGTCAATAAGACTTTTGATGATAAAATCTGTATAAAGTAAAGTATTGTCATAGGTATTAGTTAATTCTTCTTGCGAGCATTGTTGTAATTCATTTGTATTGCAAGTTGGCGTAAATTTTTTAAACTCATTTGGATAGCGCTTAAAATAAGCTGGTCCATGAGAACCTTGCAAATGAACGACTATGATTTTACTTGAAGATGGATTTTGTAATTGTTCTTTTACAAGCTCAAGTAAACTCTCATCATAATCTTTTGAAATCAATTTATGTGCTATACGATCGCAGTTTCCTTTGCAACCTCCAGAATTATTTCCAAGCCAAACACTTTGAACTCCAACTCTTTGTAAAATATCTAAAGCATTTTCTTCATAAAGACTATTGTCAAAAGTAGCTCTTTTGTGTCTTGAAAATATACAAGGTAAACTTCTAGCAGTTGCTGTCCCACAAGAGCTTACATTGTCAAAATATATTAAATTAGGTTCGTTTTTGGTATAAAAATTAGTATCATTTTTGGTATAACCACCCAAAGAATAGTTATTTGCTCTAGCGGTTTCCCCTATGACTAAAATCATAGTTTTGTTTAAGTCTTTTTCCATTTTCGCATCTAAAGCTATCTTTTGAAGTTCTTTTTCTGGAATAACTTCTAATTTTATATATTTAATTGCTGAATAAATTTGATAAAAAGGAGTGTTATAAACTCTTACTTCATTATAAGTTCTTAAAAATGGTACAATACTTTTTGAAAAAATTCCAAGCAATCCAAAAGCAACAAATAAAGCAACAACTAAAGTGCCAAATTTAATGATTAAATGTTTTTTGATATTGTGATATTCTATTTTAGCTTTTATAACTAAAAATGCTGGAATCACAAAAGTAAAAAATATATAAACAAAAATATTAAAATTAATCAGATCGCGTACTTCTTTTTGATCAGTTTGCATAGCATTTCTAATCATATCATGATCTATAATAACACCATAATTGATCATAAAATAACTACTAATTGAACTCACACCTATTAAAAAAATCATTAAAATCTTGCTAAGATAAGGCAAAAATAATAAAGCGAAAATTCCAACTAATAGTGCAAAATATATAATTATATATAAAATAATGGAAATATCATTATTATGAGGATGTAAATTTTCGTGAATATAAGAAAACAATTTCAGATTGATACTAGTTATATAAAAAGCACTCAAAATAATAAATTTAAGCCACGATATATTAAAAAATTTCATGAAATCCTTTCAAAATTAAAGATTTAATTATAAATAAAAATGGTTAACTTAATATCTTTATGGTATGATTTTGCTTTTTGTAAGTTTAAGGATTAAATTATGAAATTATTATCATGGAATGTAAATGGCCTAAGGGCAATTTGTGATAAAAATGCACTTGATTGGATTGAAAAAGAAGAAATTGATTTTATAGGCTTTCAAGAAATCAAAGCACACGAGGATAAATTTCCAAAAAGAATTTATGAGTATCCTTTTAAACATATGTATTCAAATAGTGCTAAAAGAGCAGGGTATTCAGGTGTAATGAGCTTGTGTAATTTTGATTGTGAGGTAAAAAAATGTGAGTTTTTTGATGATGATGAGGGTAGAGTTTTAGAGCATAGCTTTAAAAATGTAGTTTTGTTTAATATTTACTTTCCAAATGGTCAAAAAGATGAAGAGCGTTTGAATTTTAAAATGAAATTTTATAATGACTTTTTAGTGTATTTAGATAAACTTTTAAAAGAAGGTAAAGAAATTATCATCTGTGGAGATGTTAATACCGCACATCGTGAGATAGACTTAACCCACCCAAAAGCTAATGAAAAAACTTCAGGTTTTCTACCGATTGAGCGTGCTTGGATAGATGATTTATTAAAATTAGGTTTTATAGATACTTTTAGGCATATAAATGGCGATGTTAAAGAAAAGTATTCGTGGTGGAGTTATAGAATGAAAGCAAGAGAAAGAAATGTAGGCTGGAGGATTGATTATTTTTTCATTTCTAATGGCTTAAAAGATAAACTTAAAAATGCTTTTATAAGAGATGATATTTTTGGCTCAGATCATGCTCCTGTAGGGATAGAAATCGATATTTAAGGTATTTTTTAATGCCTTAAATAATTATTAAGTAAAAATTGTTATAATTTCATCTTAAAACTGCAAAATGGCCCATTCGTCTAGCGGTTAGGACATCGCCCTTTCACGGCGGTAACACGAGTTCGAGTCTCGTATGGGTCACCACTTACTATTTTATATCCGCTTTTTTTGATAATCATTGTCATATTTTACAAAAAGTTACATTGTTCGATTTAAATATTTTTTATTTGTTTTATCTTATTTAAATTAAGTTTATTTTAAAATACTTATTATTAATATATTGAAAGTTATTATTAATAATTTGTAAATTTTTACATTGACTTCACACTTGTTTTTTAAAATATACAAAAAGGAGGACAAAATGTATAGACCTAAAAGCAAAAATGAGTTAATGAATTTGGTGCATAATGAAAGAATTTCTCTAAGGGATATTGAAGTATCTTTGATTGATGATTTTTCTTATGTATTTTATTATTCTAAAAGATTGGATTTTTTAGGTATTGAACATTGGGATGTATCAAATGCTAAAGATATGTCTTATATGTTTTATTGTTGCGAAAGTTTTAATGCAAATTTGTCACGCTGGAATGTTTCTAAAGTTGAAAATATGGCAAGTATGTTTTTTAACTGCAAAAATTTTAATCAAGATTTATCAAAATGGGATACTCAAAATTTAAAAGATATGTCTTATATGTTTTTTAATTGTGTTAATTTCAATCATTCTTTATTGCATTGGAAAACTTCAAATACTACCAGAATGGCACATTGTTTTGAAAACTGTCATGCGTATGAGCATAGTGTTGTGAATTGGGATGTGCAAAATGTAATTACTATGGCATATCTTTTTCACAATTGCAAAAATTTCCATCATGAGCTAGATGAGTGGAATATCCAAAAGGATTGTAATACTGAAAAAATGTTTGGAAATCGTGGTATTGATAAACTTTATGCAGTAAAAGGTATAGAGTTAGAATAAACAAAATTCACACAATTTTTGTGTGAATTTTTCTTTTGTCTTTTTAAGTTTTTCATCAAGTTTTTGTACTAAACTTATCTTCATAAAGCGTTATTTTTTAGCTTCTAGAGATTATTTTTTAGGAAAATTTACATGAAAATAAAATTTATTACAAAAAGAGATAAAAGTCAAGTTGCATTTGATATTTTTAAAATTAAAAATGCTATTTTTAGAGCCAATATAAACTCTACTGATAAAAAATTAGAAAATGATGAATTAGGTAGGCTTTGTGATGAGGTTGTAGCTTTGCTTGATGAAAATCATGCACAGGTAGAACAAATTCAAGATAAAGTTGAAGAGGTTTTAATAAAAAATGCTTTAATCAATACTGCAAAATCTTATATATTATACCGCCAAAAAAGAACACAAATCCGCAATGGTAGCTATGATTTGCTAAATTTGTATGATGATTTAACCTTCAAAGATTCCAAAGAAGCTGATTTAAAAAGAGAAAATGCCAATATCAACTCAGATAGTGCTATGGGTATGATGTTAAAATATGGTTCAGAAGGAGCAAAATACTATGTAGATGAGTGTATTTTACCAAAACATATCGCAAATGCACATAAAAATGGCGATATACATATACACGATAAAGACTTTTATATGCTAACACAAACTTGTTGTCAAATAGACTTGTTAAAGCTTTTTGAAAATGGTTTTAGCACTGGACATGGAAGTTTGCGTGAGCCAAATGATATCAGATCTTATGCTTCTTTAGCTTGCATTGCTTTACAGGCTAATCAAAATGAAATGCATGGAGGTCAATCTATACCAAATTTTGATTTTGCTATGGCAAAGGGTGTGGCAAAGACTTTTCAAAAAGAGTATAAAAAGGCTATAAATGCTTTTTTTGAAATAAAATTAGAGCAAAACTTAGATGAGCAATGCTTTAAAAATGCTAATTTTCAAGTTTCAAGCGAAAAAGAATGCTTTAAAGAGCTTTTAAAGCTTGATTTAAATAGTGATGAGAATTTTTTAAAACAAGCAAATGCTTATGCTTACAAAAGAGCATTAAAGCAAACCCAAGATGCGACTTTTCAAGCTATGGAAGCTTTGGTGCATAATCTTAATACTATGAACTCAAGAGCAGGAGCTCAAGTGCCTTTTAGCACGCTAAATTATGGCACCGATACTTCTTTTGAAGGGCAAATGGTAATAGAAAATTTACTCAAAGCCACGATGAAAGGCTTAGGAAATGGTGAAACACCAATTTTTCCTGTGCAAATTTTTAAAGTAAAAGAAGGTATTAATTATAATGAAAAAGATCCAAACTACAAGCTTTTTAAACTCGCTATAGAATGTGCTTCTAAAAGACTTTTTCCAAATTTTAGCTTTTTAGATGCAAGCTTTAATGCAAAATACTATAAAAAAAATGATTACAATAGTGAAGTAGCTTATATGGGTTGTAGAACTAGGGTTATGGCAAATGTTTATGATGAGAGCAAAGAAATCACAAGCGGCAGGGGAAATTTAAGCTTTACAAGTATAAATCTTGTGCGTTTAGCCATAGAAGCCAAAGGAAATTTAGAGCTTTTTTACTCACTTTTAAAAGAAAAATTGGAGCTTGTGTATGAGCAATTACTTCATAGATATAAAATTCAAAGTCTAAAAAAGGTTAAAAATTTCCCATTTTTAATGGGCGAGGGAATTTGGATAGATTCAGACACTTTAAAAGAAAATGATAGCGTAGAAAAAATCATAGCACACGGGACTTTAGCTATAGGTTATATAGGACTTTGTGAGAGTTTAATAGCTTTAGTAGGTTCTCATCATGGACAAAGTCAAGAAGCAAGGGATTTAGGTTTGCAAATCGTGCGTTTTATGCGTGAATTTGTCGATGAAAAAGCACTCAAAGATAAGCTTAATTTTTCACTCATAGCTACCCCAGCTGAGGGTTTAAGTGGAAGGTTTTTAAAGCTAGATCAAAAAAAATACGGCATTTTAAAAGGCATAACTGATAAAGATTTTTATACTAATTCTTTTCATATTCCTGTGGATTTTCCTATTAGTATATATGAAAAAATTCAAATAGAAGCCCCATATCATGAGCTAAATAATGGTGGGCATATTACTTATGTAGAATTAAACGGCGATGTGAGTAAGAATTTAGAAAGTTTTGAACGCATTATAAAATGTATGAAAGAAAGCAATATAGGCTATGGCTCGATTAATTTCCCACTAGATAGAGATCCGGTATGTGGTTATAGTGGTGTGATAGATGAGTTTTGTCCAAAGTGTCATAGAAAAGAAGATGATATTAAATTTGAACGCATAAGAAGAATCACAGGCTATTTAGTAGGAACGCTTGATCGTTTTAATGACGCTAAAAAAGCTGAAGTTCATGCAAGAATTAAACACGATTTTTCTTAGATTAGCCGGTGTCATAAAAGAATCCATAGTCGATGGCTATGGTTTGCGTTATGTGATTTTTACTCAAGGCTGCCCTCATCATTGCAAAGGTTGTCATAATCCACAAACACATGATTTTAACAAAGGATATTTGCAAGATTTAGCAAGTTTGTATGATGATATTTGTAAAAATCCTTTGCTCCAAGGTGTTACTTTTAGTGGCGGGGAGCCTTTTATGCAAGCAAAAAATTTAAGTATTCTAGCAAAACACATTAAGGCTTTAGGGCTTGATCTTACTATATATACAGGTTTTACTTATGAAGAGCTATTACAAGAGCAAGCTATGAAAGAATTGCTTATCTTAGCTGATGTTTTGATAGATGGGAAGTTTATTTTAGAGCAAAAAGACCTATCTTTAAAATTTAAAGGTAGTAAAAACCAACGCATTATTGATGTAGCAAAAAGCTTAGAGCAAGGCAAAGTAATACTTTTTGAAAAATAAAGACTCATTTAGTCTTTTTTAACTTAACTATGTTAGAATGTTATAAAATTTAAAAAAAGGAGAACAATATGTTTGAATTAAGAAAACTACCTTATGAAGCAGACGCTTTTGGAGACTTTTTGAGTGCAGAAACTTTTGCATTTCATCATGGCAAACACCACCAAACTTATGTAAATAACCTAAACAATCTTATCAAAGATACTGAATTTGCAGGAAAAGATTTAGTTTATATCATACAAAACTCAAATGGCGGAATTTTTAACAACGCTGCTCAAGTGTATAATCATGACTTTTATTTTGACTGCATTAAGCCAAAAACATGCTGTGGTTGTGGCTGTTCTTTAAGTGATGAGTTTAAAGCAGCGGTTGAAAAAGACTTTGGTTCTATGGAAAATTTAAAAGAAGAATTCATCAAAGGAGCTACAGGAGTATTTGGTTCTGGTTGGTTTTGGCTAGTTTATAACACTCAAAATCAAAAATTAGAATTAGTAGCTACAAGCAATGCTGCTACACCTATCACTGAAGGTAAAGTTCCACTTTTAGTAGTTGATGTGTGGGAGCATGCTTACTATGTAGATCACCGTAATGCACGCCCTGCGTATTTAGAAAAATTCTACGCACACATTAACTGGGAATTTGTAGTAAAAGCTTATGAATGGGCTATCAAAGAAGGTATGAATTCAGTAAGCTTTTATGCAAATGAACTTCATCCTATAAAATAAGAAAAAAGTCTCTTATTTTTAAGAGGCTTTTTTTAATCAAAGCTAAATTATCTTAAGAATAACAACAATAAAAATATCCTAATTTACACAAATAATTAACAAAAGCACTATCATATTTAAAAAATATTAATAATTATTTTTTATCATTACAAAAAATTTTAATAAATCAAGGAGTTTTAATGTCTTATTTTATGGGGGGGGGTATGTGAAAATAATCCCACTTTAAAATCATCTTATTCAAACAATAATCTTTCTTTTGTTAAAAAAACTTTCTTATCTTTAGCGACTATATCTTTTTTGGCAACCTGTACCAATGCTAGTATAGTAACTATAAATGATCAAAATTCTAATAGTAGTGTTAAAAACACTAAAACCAAACAAGTAAAAAATTCAAAAAATATTAGTGGTGGTAATTGTAGTGGTACAGAGTGTACTATTAATGATAGCAAGACAGGAATAGTAACTATAGGTAATGGCGGTGGTACTTTAACTATCACAGATAAAGG
>NZ_JAKMQK010000010.1:0-79730 GCF_025771545.1 Campylobacter sp. IFREMER_LSEM_CL908 | reverse complement strand
TATTTGCATAAAATTTTTGTAACAAATCAATTTTTTGTTCATTTTTTTCTTGTAATTTTTCAACTTCTTGATTTTGTTTTTGATTTATTTTTGCTTGCTCTAAGATATCATCTTGATTTTTGATTAAATTTTCATATTTTATTTTTTCTTTTTCATAAAATGATTTTTGCGTATATAAATACAAAGGATAAACTAAGGCTAGTAAAATCCCGCATGTAAAAGCTAATAAAATTTTAAAACTAAAAGATTTTAAATGATTTATTTTTGCTTTATTAGCAAAATTAATTTTAACTCGATCATATTTTTTTAATAATTTTTGATAGAAAGTATTACTATTAAATTTATCAAAACTGCTAAGATTTTGAGTATCGTCTATACTTATGATGTTTTTATATGTATTTTTTAATTTTTCATCATATATTTTACTATAAGTATTTAATGGCATAACTTTGCAATTTTGAAATTCACATCCCAAATACTCCACTAAAACTATGTATTTTTTCTTAAATAATAATGCAAGATTTTCACTATTTGTATCATTCCTAAAATACACTTTAAAGAGCAGGGGTTCTGGGATTACATAATCAACATCTAAAATATCTTCATATTTACACAAAAATACATGAGTAAAAGATTTATCTTGAAAATACTTTAGCTCATATGAAAAATCATCTTTAAGACCAAGTTCCTCAAAGCTCTTTTTTAAGATTTCATCTTCACTAATAGGATTTGCAAGTTTTACATATAAAAGTTTTTCATAAGTAAGAAAATCTTTTTTGATGATTTTTTTACTCATCATAAAGGATTTTTTTGAGATTTTGCTCGTTTTTATGCCAATTTTTTTCTAATTGAACGAACAATTTTAACATTACCTTTTTTTGCGCTAATTTTTCTATCTTCATCCTAGCTTCTTTACCTATACGCTTAATTGTAGCTCCATCTTTACCTAGTATCATTCCTTTATGAGAATTACTATCTGTAATGATGATAGCGTTAATATAATAAATTTGCTCAAGCTCTTTGATTTTTTCTATTTTTACTTCAGTGCTATAAGGAATTTCATCACTTAAATTTTCATATATGGCTTCTAAAATAAAATCTCTATAGATATCCTTTTCATTTGTGGTAGTAATAAACTCAGGATCAAAATAATACGGATGTTCAGGCAAATACTTAATCATCTCATCTAAGAGAATTTTTTTATAAAATTTTTGCTTAGCAGAATAGGGGATAATGGCGCTAAAATGTGAGTTAAACTGAGAATACTCGCTTAATTTTTTAAGTAAGACTTCTTTTTTTACCAAATCAACCTTATTGATTAATACAATATGCGGCACTTTAGGATTTAAACTTAAAAAATTTTCATAATCTTTAATATCATCATAAATACTAGCTACAAATAAAATCACATCACAATCTGCAATGCTTTTAATCGCCAAATCAATCATAAGCTGATTCATAGCTTTAGAGCTTGCATGCAAGCCTGGTGTATCTATAAAAATAAGCTGATGATTCTCATGCATTATAATTGCATTAATCTTTCTTCTTGTAGCATTTTGCTTATGAGAAACCATAGCCACTTTTTCTTCTAATAAAGAATTAAGGATAGAACTTTTTCCCGCATTAGTTCTACCCACTATGCTTATAAAGCCACTTTTCACAAGATATACCTAGCTAAATCTTTATTTTCTATGATATCTCCAAGTTTAACTTGCACTTTAAAATCATCTATTTTATAAACTTTTCCAGCATATTCATCTGCTTCAAAACTAATATCTTCCAAAAGTTTTTCCACCACCGTGTGTAAGCGTCTTGCGCCAATATCTTGCATTTCTTCGTTAGCCTTGCTTGCTATTTTTGCTATTTCTCTAATAGCCTCATCTTCAAAAACAAGCTCTACATTTTCAGTTTTTAAAAGCTCAATGTATTGTGTTAGTAATGAATTTTTAGGTCTTGTTAAAATAGCATATAAAGCATCCTCATCTAGCGAATCAAGCTCAACCCTTAAAGGAAAACGCCCTTGAAGTTCAGGGATTAAATCACTTGGCTTGCTTAAATGAAAAGCACCTGCTGCGATAAATAAAATATGATCAGTTTTTAAAGGTCCAAATTTAGTTTGTATAGTACTACCTTCAACTATAGGAAGCAAATCTCTTTGTACCCCTTCTTTACTTGGATCTTGGCGGTTTGAATTTGAGCTTGAAACTGCTACTTTATCTATCTCATCAATAAAAATAATCCCTTCATTTTCAGCTCTTCTTAAAGCCTCGCCTTTAATACTTTCCATATCAAGAATTTTTTCACTTGCTTCTTGAGCTAAAGCTATTCTTGCATCTTTTACTTTCATTTCTTTTTTAACTTTTTTATTACCCACGCCAATAACTTTTACTATATCTTGCATAGCACCCATTTCAGGTGGTAAATTTGGATTAGTATCAAACACGCTTTGTGAAATTTCAACTTCTATTGTGCTATCATCTAAATCACCAGCTTTTAATTTCACGCGCATTTTTTCTAAAGAATTTTGATACTCTTCTTGTTTTTCTTCACTAACACCCTTTGGTAAAGGTGGTAAAAGTTTTTCTAAAATTTTATTTTCTATAAATTCATTAATTTTGTCTTTATTTTTTTCTTTTTCTTCGTTTTTTACTAAATTTAAAGCAGCATTAGCTAAATCTCTAACCATGCTTTCTACATCACGCCCAACAAAACCAACTTCAGTATATTTACTTGCTTCAACTTTTACAAAAGGAAGTCCCATCATCTTAGCAAGGCGTCTTGCAATCTCTGTTTTACCAACCCCAGTTGATCCTATCATTAAAATATTTTTTGGCATGATATCATCTTGAAGTTCAGGGCTAAGCTGCATTCTTCTATAACGATTTCTTAAAGCAATTGCTATGATTTTTTTAGCATTTTTTTGTCCAATTACATAATCATCTAAAAATTTTACAATCTCTTTTGGAGTTAAATTCATTTATCATCCTCAATTACATAAGTTTTAATATTTGTATTAGTATAAATGCAAATTTCACCAGCTATTTGCAAGCTTTCTTTGACTAATTCTTCTTCATCTAAATTTGAATGTTTGGCTAAAGCTCTTGCAGCAGAAAGTGCATAATTACCCCCACTACCAATAGCGGCTATAGCACCATCTTCAGGCTCAACTACATCTCCAGTTCCTGAAAGTAAAAATATATGATCTCTATCTAATACCAACATCATTGCTTCAAGTTTTCTTAGGTATTTATCCTTACGCCATTCTTTTGAAAAATCTATTGCAGCTTTTAATAAATCACCCTTAGAACTAGAAAGTAGTTTTTCAAACATATCAAAAAGATTAAAAGCATCAGCGGTGCTTCCTGCAAAACCTGCTAATACTTTTCCATTGTTTAATTTTCTAATTTTAACTGCATTGTTTTTTAAAACAGTGTTTCCAAAACTTACTTGCCCATCTCCACCAATTACAGATTTATTTTTACCTTTATAAGCTAAAATTGTAGTTGCGTGAAACATTATTCTCCTTTAACTTCTAGCTTAAATACAGCGTGAATTGCATGGCCTAATTTTGCTGAAATTTCATGCACACCAAGCTCTTTTATAGTATCACATTCTAAGCTTTTTTTATCAAGCTCTATACCTTTTTGATCTTTTAATGCATGTGCGATTTCATCTTTAGTAACCCCACCAAACAAGCTTCCATTAGCTCCTACAGGCTTAGCTATACAAATAGTGATTTTAGATAATTCCTCTTTTAATTTTTCCAAATTTGCAAGTTCAAATCTTAAATTTTCAGCCTTTTTCTTTTGCTCTGCTTCATATTGTTTTAAAACTTCATGCGTAGCAGCTTTGGCAAAACCTTTGGCAATTAAAAAATTTTGTCCATATCCATCTTTTACTTCTTTAACTTCTCCTGCTTTTCCTAAGCTTTTTACATCTTTAATTAATAATACTTTCATTGTTTTCCTTTTTAAAATTTTCTTCCATTTTTACCTGCGATGATAAATCTCAAAGCATTTAATCTTATAAAGCCTGCTGCATCTTTTTGATCATACACAGCATCTTCTTCAAAAGTACAATAAGCCTCGCTAAATAAGCTATCATTCGCACTTTCTCTGCCTATTACCATTACATTGCCTTTATATAATTCAAGTTTAACTTTACCATTTACATATTTTTGCGACTCATCAATTAAGGCTTGAAGCATTAATCTTTCGGGCGAGAACCAATAGCCATTATAAATTAAACTTGCATATTTTGGCATTAATTCATCTTTTAAATGTGCTGCTTCTCTATCAAGAGTGATACTTTCTATAGCACGGTGTGCTTTTAAAAGTATGCTTCCACCCGGAGTTTCATAACAACCTCTACTTTTCATACCCACATAGCGATTTTCAACAATATCAAGACGACCTATACCATGTTTTGCACCAAGCTCATTAAGTTTTGCCAAAAGTTGTGCGGGAGACATTTTTTCTCCATTAATAGCACATAAATCGCCTTTACTAAACTCAAGCTCTATCACTTCGCTTTCATTTGGAGTTTCTTTTAAATCTTTCACCCAACGCCACATATCCGCTTCAGGTTTAGCAGCAGGATCTTCAAGTACTAAACCCTCATAAGAAATATGCAATAAATTTGCATCCATAGAATAAGGTGACTTACCTGGCTTTTTAGCTATATCAATACCATGTTTTTGCGCATAAGCTAAAAGTTTTTCACGGCTATTTAAATCCCATTCTCTCCAAGGAGCAATAATGGCTAAATTTGGATTTAGCGCCAAAGCACCTAATTCAAAACGCACTTGATCATTTCCTTTACCTGTTGCTCCATGACTAATAGCATCTGCATTAGTTTTATTTGCTATTTCTACTAAAGCTTTTGCTATCAAAGGTCTTGCTATACTTGTACCTAGTAAATATTCTCCTTCATAAATAGCATTTGCTCTAAACATAGGAAACACATAATCTTTTACAAATTCATCTTTTAAATCTTGAATAAAAATATTTTCTTCTTTTACACCCAAAGAAAGCGCTTTTTTTCTAGCAGGTTCAAGCTCTTCGCCTTGTCCAATATCTGCTGTGAAAGTTACTACTTCACATTTATACTCATCTTGTAGCCATTTTAAAATTATACTTGTATCAAGTCCGCCAGAATATGCTAAAACTACTTTTTTAATATCTTTTTTCATTGTCTTTCCTCTTTGTAAAAAAATGATTGTAAAATTTAACGAATTTAGCTTAATATAATGTAAAATATTTAGACATTTTATAACATTTTCTTGTATTTTTTGATAAAATATTTTTATGAGAATAGATAAATTTTTAAATGTAGTTAATATTACTAAGCGTCGTGCTATTTCAGAAGATATGTGTAAAAGTGGTGTAGTAAGTATAAATAATCAAGTAGTTAAAGCTAGTAAAGAAGTAAAAATTGGCGATGAAATAAGCATTAAATTTATAGAATATACTAATATCTATAAAGTTTTAGACATACCAACAACCAAAAGCATACCAAAAGCTATGCAAGAAAAATATGTGGTAAAAATCCAATGAAAGAAATGATTTTAAGCCAAAATGAGCTTTATAAGCTTTGTGAAATTTTACCTAAAAATGGAGTTATTTTACTTCAAGGGGATTTAGCAAGCGGTAAAACTACTTTAGTGCAAAATTATGCTCAATTTCTTGGAGTAGAAAAAACGCTTAATTCTCCTACATTTTCTATCATGCAAGAGTATGATTTTCAACAAGGTAAAATGTATCATTATGATATTTATCAAGAAGGTTTTGATGGGCTTTTAAAAAATGGCTTGATTGAAAATTTTTTTGAAGATGGTTTGCATTTGGTAGAGTGGGGTGATGAAAAATTAAAAAAATATTTAGATAAATATCAAATTTTTAATATAATTTTACAAATCATTCCTTATGAAAATAAAAGAAAGTATATAATACATGAGTAAGCTAGAAGCTAGAAATTTAGAAAAAATCATTAAAAAAACTAAAATCATACACGATGTTTCGCTAGAAGTGCAAAGTGGAGAAGTTGTAGGACTTTTAGGGCCTAATGGAGCAGGAAAAACTACGAGTTTTTATATGATATGTGGACTTATTTTGCCAACAAGTGGACAGGTGTTTTTAGACTCACAAGATATCACAAAAGAACCACTTAATAAAAGAGCAAAGCTTGGCATTGGGTATTTACCTCAAGAAAGTAGTGTTTTTAAAGACTTAAGCGTAGAAGAAAATTTACTTTTAGCCGCCCAAGTAATATATAAGGATAAAAATTTATTAGAACAAAAGATAGAACAAATGCTAGAATTACTTAGCATAGAACCTATTAGACACAGAAAAGGCATGAGTTTAAGTGGGGGTGAAAGAAGGCGTTGTGAAATCGCAAGATCACTTATGTGTGATCCTAAATTTTTACTTTTAGATGAACCATTTGCTGGGGTTGATCCTATCGCAGTGAGTGAAATTCAAAGTTTGATTAATGATTTAAAAGCTATGAATATAGGTGTTTTAATCACTGATCATAATGTAAGAGAAACTTTAGCAATTTGCGATAGAGCTTATGTGATTAGAAGCGGAAGGTTGCTAGCTAGTGGTAATGCTAATGAAATTGCGCATAATGAAGATGTTAAAAAATATTATCTTGGAAGTGAGTTTAGACTTGAATAATGCTTAAACAAAAAACCTCTATAACGCAAAAAGCAAAACTATCACAAACCTTAAGATCTTGGCTTCCTATATTGCAAGCTAATATTGAAGATCTAAAAGAAAGTTTAGATGAATTTGCTAAAGAAAATCCTTTTATAGAGATCAAAGAAAACTCAAGCATTACAAACAATCAAAACAAGTATTATCAAGAGTATTTTAGTAAAAATACCACCACGCAAATGATTGATGCAAAAAGCTTGGAAGTAAAAAATGTGTATGAACTTTTAAGTGAGCAAATCATACCACCATTTTTTCCTACTAAAAAATCCCAAACCATTGCTGAAAAAATCATAGAATGTTTAAATCATGAAGGTTATTTTGAGTATGATGAGGAAATTTTAGGTGAATTTGATCCTTTAGAAGTAGAAAAAATCAGGCAGAGATTTAAGTATCTTGAGCCTATTGGAGTAGGTGCAAAAGACAATCAAGAAGCTTTTATTTTTGCATTAGAGCATTTTGACTTAGATGATGAGCTTTATGAGTTTTGCAAAATGTTAATTTTAAATTTAGAAAATGCAAAAGATTTTATCAAAGATCCTTTGTATAAAAAGGCTATAGCGATAATTAAAAAAATCTCCATTCCACCTTTTTTGGAGTATTTTGAAGAGAGCATGGAAATTATTCCTGATATATTTATTTATCAAGAAAATGGTGAAATTAAAATTAAAATTAATGATGATTATTATCCTGAAATTGCTTTTGAAGCAGATGGTTTAGATCATGAGTTTTTAAGTGCTTATTTAAAAGATGCAAAAAATTTAATCGATGCACTAGCTATGCGTAAAGCTACCCTTTATAAACTAGGGCTTATGATTATAGAATATCAATATGATTTTTTCATGGGTGGGGACATCAAACCTATGCAACTTAAAGATTTAGCACAAGATCTTGAAAGAAATGCTTCTACCATTTCAAGAGCAATTGCAAACAAATACTTAAGTTGTGATAGAGGTTTAATACCTTTAAAATCTTTCTTTACCACCGCAGTTGATGATGGCGAAACTTCTAATGCTACAATCAAAGATTTTCTTAGTAATTTAATTAAAAAAGAAAATCCTAAAAAACCTTTGAGTGATTTGAAAATTCTTGAACTCACTCAAAAAGAATTCCCAAGTGTGCAACTAGGGCGTAGGACTATCACTAAATATCGTATGCAACTTGGTATAGGAAGCTCAAGTGAGCGTAAAAAATTATATGAATTGATGTAGGAAAAGATGAATTTAAAAAGTATTTTTGAAAAAACCATAAAACAAAATGTGCGTTTAGTAGCAGCTAGCAAGTATGTTCAAGATGAACAAATTCGAGAGCTTTTTAAGCAAGGTGTTGTAGAGTTTGGAGAAAATCAAGTCCAAGCTTTAGCTTTAAAAAAAGAAAAACTTCAAGATTTAGAAATCAAATGGCATTTTATAGGCAATCTTCAAAGTAACAAAATCAATCTTTTAATCAAACAAAACCCATTACTTTGGCAATCTTGCAATGGCTTAAAAATCGCCAAAGCCGTAGATAAAAGACTTGATTATAAATTAGATACTTTATTAGAAATCAATACTGCCAATGAAAGTTCTAAAAGTGGCATAGAGCAAAATAAGGCCATAGAAGAGTATTTACAAATACAAGAAGAGTGTAAAAATTTAAACCTTACAGGCATTATGTGTATAGGCTCTATGGATGAGGAAAAAGTCCAAGAAAGCTTTGAGCAAACTTTTAAAATCTATGAAATTTTACAAAAACACGGGGCAAAAATTTGCTCCATGGGTATGAGTGGGGATTTTGAACTAGCCATAAAATGTGGTTCAAATATGGTGCGTTTGGGGAGTATTTTGTTTAAATAAACCCCATTTGTTTTGCTTTTTCTATCATAAAATCTGCGCCATTTTCGCTTTTTAATCCTTGCAAGGCTAAAGATTTTTCTTCTAATGAGAAATTTTCTACTAAATTTAAAAATTGATGTTTTTCTTCTTGGGTTAAAATTTCACATAAATTACGCTCTTTTAAATACAAAGCATTAAAATATTGATGATTTTTAGCCGCATATGGATAAGGAATAAAAATACAAGGAAGTAAATTTGCACTAAGCTCAAAAAGACTACTTGCACCTGATCTTGATATAGCTAAATCTGCTTTAGAAATTTTATCTATAATGTTTTTATCGAAGTCAAAAAGCTCTACTTTGACATTTAAATCCTCATAAGCTTTTTTACATCTTTCATAATCATTCTTACCACATTGATGGATGATATTTATGCCTTTTTCTTTAAAGTATAAAGCATTTTCTAAAGCAAGGTCATTAATAAATTTAGCCCCTTGAGAGCCACCAAGAAAAATAATATTTTTTAATTCTTTTCTCACTCTTGCTTTTTGAGAAAAAATCTCGCTGATAGGATAAGGACAAAAGAAAGTATTTGCTTTATCAATCTGATCGTCAAAAGCAGTAAAAAAAGCTTTAGAAAAAGGCTTTAAAATTGAATTTAAACTTCCTATTTTTGAATTTTGCTCATGGATTAAAAGTGGGATATTTGCCATTAAAGCACCAAAAGCGCCTGGGGCACTGCTATATCCACCCACACTAAAAACTGCTTTAATATTATGTTCTTTTAAAATTTGTTTTGTTTTTCTTGCAAGTTTTAAAATATGTAAAAATGATTGAACTTTAGCTAAGCCTTTTTTATTAACAACGCCTTGAGAGCTTAGAAAATATTTTTTATAAAAACCATTTTCATTTTCAAACCAAAGTCTATCTTGGCCATTTTCACTTCCTATGTAAATACATTCTATGCCTTGTTTTCTTGCACTTTGCAATAAACATCTAGCTATAGCCAAATGCCCTCCCGTGCCTCCACCTGTAATTGCTATCATTTGTCCTCTTTATTTAGTTTTTCTTCTAAAAATTTAATTCTTTCCTCTAGTTTTTGAATTCTCTCTTTTTGGCTTATTTGAAATTCTTTAATATAAGCAGGTATACCAATAGCTGTTAAATTTGGCTCAACATCTTTTAATACAACTGCATTTGAACCTATTTTTGCATTTTTACCTATGGTAATATTACCTAAAATTTTAGCCCCAGAGCCTATGATCACACCATCTTCTATAGTAGGATGTCTTTTGGTATTTTTATCTAAACTTGTACCACCTAAGGTTACTCCTTGATAGATAATCACATCATTACCAATTATAGCTGTTTCACCTACTACCACACCTATTGCATGATCTATAAATATCCTTCTACCTAGCGTAGCTCCAGGATGCAAATCAACCCCTGTTAAAAACTGAGAAATTCCACTAATCATTCTTGCTATGCGTTTATAATTTTTGATATAAAAAAAATGCGCAAAACGATAATTTACCACAGCCCAAACACCAGGATAGTTAAAAACTAATTCAATCCAAGATCTATATGCAGGATCTTTTTGTTTTGGCATAGAAAAATCTTCTTTGATTAGTTTAAAAATACTCATTTAGAACCTATACTTTTTAAGTATCCATTATCATTTAAAAATAAATAAATTTCACCCAAAATATGTTTTTTTTGATTTTCATTTACAAGTTTTGAAGCATAAATTTTTTCATTAATATTGTCCATAATTGCATGCACATCATAATCAAGATCTTCTAAGGTATCTAAAATAGATTGAGCCTCTAGCACGCTTTCTACTTCAAAACCCTTTTCATTAATACTTATACAAGCTTCAGTTGGATGTGTAAAAAGATTATGCTTCATGCCAAGCACTTCTTGATAAGCTCCCACTAGGAAAAATCCTAAAAAATAATCTTCAGCTTCTACATCAATATCATGTAAAAACAAAGGATTATCTTTAGAATAAGAAATTTCCCCATCGCTATCACAAGTTATATCCCATATACTTGCACTTCTAGTTGGCTTTTTATTGAGTCTATCAAGTGGCATGATAGGGAAATTTTGCTCTAAACCCCAAAAATCAGGTAAAGACTGAAATACTGAAAAATTCACTAAATATTTTTCTTGCACTTCATTTTGCAAACTCGATAAATCAGCTTGATCACCCACCAAAGAAATAGCTTTTCTCATAATCAAATGTACTAAAATTTCACTATTAGAGCGATCTTGTAAATCTACATAACCCAAATCAAACAAGGTTAAAATACTCTCCATATGATCAATGCTATCATGTAAATACTCAAGTGCATTAGAAGCTTTAATGTTTTTATACAAATCATAAAGTTCATCAATAAGTTTTGGGTTTTTATCTTTTAATAAAAGCTTGCTTTCTGTGTATTCTTGAGAAAAAAGCTCTAAAACAGGCGCTACTAAAACAGCATGATTTGCCGCTACAAAACGCCCACTTTCTATAAAAATATCAGGCTCTAAATCTTTTTTTTGTTCTGCAATACCTTTTAAAATAAACACAACATCGTTTGCATACTCACTTAAGGTGTAATTTCTGCTTGTTTCGTTTTTAAACTGAGAGTATTCTACCGCTAAACCTCCACCAAGATTAATAGCTTTTAAATTTTTTGCCCCCATTTTTCTAAGCTCGGTGTAGATATTACCCGCTTCATTTAGAGCTTTTTTCAAAGGATGAATTTCAGTAATTTGTGAGCCTAAATGAAAATGTATCATAGTAAATTGCTCTAAAAGTTTATTAGCTTTTAAAAGATTTACCGCTTCAATCAGTTCAGTGGATGTTAAACCAAATTTTGAATTTATACCACCACTTTTTGCCCAAATTCCTACTCCAGCTGAATGCAAACGCACCCTTAAGCCTATATTTGGCTTTGGCTTAAAACGATTTTTAGCAATTTCAATCATCGCTTCAAGCTCATTAAGTCCTTCCATAGTTAAAGTGATATTATGACCCATTTCACACGCTATAAAGCCCATATTTATGAGTTCTTTATCTTTAAAGCCATTAACTGTTATAGGTGCACCTTCATTGTTATAAGCCATAGCTAGCAAAAGCTCAGCCTTACTTCCTGCCTCTAAGCCATAGTTGTATTCTTTACCTAGATTAACTAAATTTTTTACAAAACCTGGATATTGATTGACTTTTAAAGGATATACAGCGTTAAAAGAACCTTTATAGTTAAATTCTTTTTTTGCTTTAGCAAATTTATTATAAATTTGCTCAATTTGCTTATGGATTAAATGAGGAAAACGAAGCAACAGTGGCCCCTTATAACCATCATCGCGTAAAGTATTTACTATATCTATAATGGCAGGTTTTTTACCATGATTTACACATACTTTGCCATTTTCAATGATAAAATTATTTGCACCCCAAATATTAATACCATAATCAATCATAACTCATTCTCCAAATTTACTAATTTTATATTTTTAGTATCTTTATTTTCTAAATTTTTATAAAAAATCTCTTCTTTTTGCATTTCATCTTCGCCTATACACAAAAAGATTTCAGCATTAGCATTATCTGCTTGGTTTAAATGCTTTGCAAGTTTTTTTGCTTCATAGCTTAAATATACCTTATGTTTTTTTCTTAAAGTATTTGCTAATTTAAAAATAGTATCTATATAAGCTTCATCCATGGCACAAAGATAAATTCCTTCTCTTGATTTTACGCTTTGTTTTTGTTCTAAAATAGCCATAATCCTTTCTATACCCATAGCAAAACCCACGCCATAGCCACTTTTACCATCTAAGTATTCAATTAATCTATCATATCTTCCACCACCTGCCACAGCAGCCTTTGCTCCGATTTCATCGCTAACAAACTCAAATGCACTTTTAGAATAATAATCAAGCCCACGCACTAATTTTTCATCACATTCAAATTCAACATCATTTTCTTTTAAAAGTTTTTGCAATTTTTCATAATCTTTCTTACAACATGAGCATAAATTTTCACTTAGTTTTGGTGCATTTTCGATTAAACTTTGACAATGATCATTTTTGCAATCAAGCACTCTAATAGGATTTAAGTCTTTTCTTCTTAAGCAATCTTCGCAAAAACCTTCTTTAGAATTTAAAAAAGCTATGAGTTTTTCTTTATATACACCCATACATTCTTTACAGCCTAAAGAATTAATTTTCAAGCTTGTATGAATTTCTAAGCGTTTAAAAATTTCATTTAGCATTAAAATAATACTCGCATCCTCATACACACTTGCTATGCCAAAGCTTTCTACTCCAAATTGATGAAATTCACGCAATCTTCCTTTTTGTGGCCTTTCATAGCGAAACATAGAACCATGATAAAACCATCTTTTAACACTTTGAGCCTTATCCATTTTAGCTTCTATGTATGATCTTACCACCCCAGCTGTCCCTTCAGGCCTTAAGCACACTTCATTGCCTGCTTTATCAACAAATTCATACATTTCCTTGCCAACTATATCAGAGCTTTCCCCAACGCTTCTTTTAAAAAGCTTGGTAAGCTCTAAATGCGGACAATTAATAAAAGTAAAACCATAGTTTTTAGCTACTTCTTCACAAGTTTTTACTACTTTTTCATAAAGAGCAGCTTGATCATCTTGTAAATCTTTCATTCCTTTTAAAGCATTAATCATCTATAAAATCCTTAATTTTTTCATGTAAATTTTCAATACTCAAAGAAGCATCTAATTTTAAAATTTTTATATCTATCTTAGTTTTTAAAAACTCTAAAGTTTCTTCTAGGGCATTTTGTATATTTAAAAAATATTCAACCCCTCTTTTTTCAATACTATCTAGATCTTTTTTAGAAAGTCTTTGTGTGATAAGCTCTTTAGAACCATGCAAAAACACAACCTTTTGCGGAAAAAGCCCACCTGTGGCAAAAGAGTTTAACTCAAATAAAATATTTTGATCAAAATCACATCTTGCATAAGCCATATTAGAAATAAAACTACGATCTGAAATGATAAGTTTGTTTTTATTTTGTGCTAAATGCATGTCGATTAAATTTGCTCTATCTGCTAAAAAAAGCAAAAGCTCAGCCTTTTTAGAAAATTGCATTTTACTTTCTAATAAAATTTTTCTCAAATGCACTCCAAGCTCACTTCCACCTGGTTCTTTAGTAAAAAATGCATTATGAAAATATTTTTTTAAAAGTTCTATCTGTGTGCTTTTACCCACACAATCAACCCCTTCAAAAGCTATATACAATCTCTCTCCTTTAATAAAGGTATAATTTCTTTTGGCACAAGCTTGCTCACATCACCATTATGAGCACAAATTGATCTTACTATGGAGCTTGAAATAAAAGAATTTTTTAAATTTGGCATAAGATATATAGTTTCAAAATCTTCCCAAAGCATGTGATTTGCATAGCCAAGTTGTAATTCATACTCAAAATCACTCACCGCTCTTAAGCCTCTTATAATGATATTTATTTGCAAATTTTTAGCAAGATCTACTAGTAAGTTATCAAAAGTTGTAATTTTAACATTTTTTAAGTCTTTTGTAGCAATTTTTACCATTTTTTCTCTATGCTCTAGACTAAACATAGGCTTTTTACTTTCACTTTTAGCTATAGCAACTACCACCTCTTCAAACATCTTGCTAGCTCTAATGATAACATCTAAATGTCCATTAGTGATAGGATCAAATGTTCCTGGATACACACAACTAGCCATCACTGCCACCTTTGGTATAAATTATGCTCGATATTTGCTAAATCAAGCCATTTTCCTATGATAAATTCATATAATTTTTCTAAATTATCAATCTTAGCATAACTTGCCATTACAGGAGGAGCGATGATAACTCCATAGCTAGAAAGTTTAGCCATTTGTTCTAAATTTAAAGTAGAATAGGGCATTTCTCTTACTCCAAGTATGAGCTTTTTGCGTTCTTTTAAAGCCACTCCTGCAGCTCTTGTAAGTAAAGTATCATTTATACCGCAAGCAATTTTTGCTAAAGTGTTAATCGAGCAAGGTGCGATAAAAGTCGTTTCTATGCCAAAAGATCCGCTTGCTACGCATTGACTAATGTCTTCATTATCTAAAAAATTTACATGTTCAAGCTCAAATTTATCTTTTATGTGTTGCAAAAAGTCTATATTTTGCAAAAGGGAATTTTCTTTTATAAAGCTTATTTTTGCATTTTTACTCACAATGGCATAAATTTGTCCTTTTTCTTTTAAATGTTTTAATAATAAAAAGCCAAGCTCGCAAGAACTAGCTCCGCTAATACCTACTAAAATTTTTCTCATTTTAGCTCCACATAATTTTTACTAATGACTTTACCATGCACGACTTTTCCATCTTTATTTTTAAGGCGAATTCTTTGGTTTAAATTCCCACTTTGCAAGGCTTTTAATTCTATCATCATGCTTAAATCCCCATCTTTGATAATACCATAAACAGAATCATTTCTTTGTATAAGGGTTTTGGTTTTAAACATATTATATTTTAAAATCATATTTTCTCTTATATTGCTTTTGGCTATTAAATTTGCGATTTCATCTTTTTTTAATACACCTTGAGGGGCTTTATCAAAAGGAATTTTTAAAATTTTAAAACTAGCAGGACTTAAATTTTCATTACGCGAAATAGGACGCGTAGTTTGCAAAACTTCTAATTTTGCCTTTAAAAAATACTTAAAAAATATATTTTTTTTAAACTGCTCTGGAGTTTTAAATTCAGCCTTTATAAAGCCATCGGCTCTATCAAAATTATGATTACCTAGCTTTAAAAAAATATATTGATTAAAATCAGCAGGCAAACTAGATTGAGTGTTAAGATCTAAAGAAATGATTTCTAACTGCGGATAATTTATTTTAAATTCTTTAATCAAAGCTAATTTTACTTCATCAAAATTCGAAGCAAAACTTAAAGTATAGAAAAATAAAACTAGAATGATTTGTTTAAAAAACAATACAGCAACCTCTTATATAAAATATATTAATTATATAATACATCAAAAAAGTTTGATTTTAGTTAAAAGAAGTGGAGCGGGAAACGAGATTCGAACTCGCGACCCCAACCTTGGCAAGGTTGTGCTCTACCCCTGAGCTATTCCCGCATTTTGTAAAGTAGAGTGTGATTTTATCAAAACTTTATTTTATTGTCAAGTTTTTAAAATTAAGGAATGTTTTTTGCTTGTGATTATTAAATTTTAAAAGGAGCAACTCATGCAAGTAAATGATAAAAATAGTCCGCTAGCCTTAAACAATATGACAAAAATCAAAGAAAAAAACACATCTTCAGATGAATTTCAAGCTACACTTAATGCACTTAAAGACAAAGAGGAAAAAGAGTATAAAAAAGATAGCAACAATGCTTTTAGTAATACAGATTTAAATATAGGTTCAATTTCTAAAGATTATAGCGTATATACTTGGGAGAAATTACGCCAAAGCAAATACCAAAAAAATGAAGAAAATATCTTAAACAATCTTTTTAAAACTTTAGATAAAGCAAGAAGTTAATCATTCAAAATAGGGTAGTGCAATACCCTATTAAATTTTTAAAACTTTAACTTCTTGATCTTTTACTAATTTTATATCATCAATTTGCGTGATTAAAATATGCGTGTTTTCACATAAAGGTTTTAGCATACCTGAGCCAAATTTAGCTTCACTTGGTTTAAAATACCCATCGACTAATTTTCCAAAAGCAAAATCATTTCTTTGACCTTTGAAATTTAAATCTTTAGTCAATCTTGCTTTATCAAATTCCAAAAGTTCTTTACCATAAAGCAAATTGAGTATATTTTTTGCAAAAATATGCGTTGAAACTAAAGAGGCCAAAGGATTTCCTGGTAGGGCTAGAAAAAGCATATCGATTTTGCTAAAAAGTTTTACATGCTTACAAAGTTTAGCATTTACTTTTTCAAAAATAGGGCTAAAATCACACTCAAGTAAAGCTTGTTTGATAAAATCAGCCTCACCCACGCTAGCTCCACCACTGCTTACAAGCATATCAAATTCTTTATTTTCTAAAAGCTTTTTATATGCATTTAAATCATCTTTTATAAGTCCTAAATACTCAATATCAGCATAATCTTGCAAAATAGCATAAATTCCAAAAGCATTTGCATTATATATGCTGTATTCATCAGCATTTTCCCAAGGTTCTACAAGCTCATCTCCACTTGAAAAAATCCCAACACGCAATTTCTTAGCAACATTTAACTCATAAATTCCTTGAGCAGCGAGCATAGCTACCATGCCTGAAGTGATTTTTTGTCCTTTTTTAAACAAAAGCTCTCCAAGCTTTGCTTCCTCGCCTTTAAAACGGATGGCATTGTTTTCTTTAGCGTTTTTAGCATTGAGCTTTTCATCTTCAAGCAAAGCTTCTTCAAACATTAAAATGGTATTTGCATTTTGAGGAATTTTAGCTCCTGTCATGATTTTATAGCATTCATTTTTTTCTATAATATAATCATTTTTATCGCCTGCTAAAATACTTCCTTTTATTTTTAGCAATTCATTCTTATGTGTATAATTTAGTGCATAACCATCTAGGGCAGAATTATCAAAAGCGGGTAGGTTTTTTTTCACAAAAACATCTTCATATAAAATACACCCCAAAGCTTGTGTCAAATTTACTTTTTGAAATTCATTTTTTGTTTTGATTTGTTCTTTTAAAAAATCTAAAGTTGCAAAAATATCTCTCATTCTTCAAGCCTTCTTATACTTGCGCCTAGTTTTTTAAATTTTTCTTCTAAATTTTCATACCCTCTATCAAGATGATAAATTCTATGAATTTTACTAGTTCCCTTAGCTGCTAAAGCCGCTAAAATCAAAGCAGAAGACGCACGCAAATCAGTAGCCATAACATCAGCTCCTAAAAGCTCTTTAGTACCATTTATAGTAGCAATATGCCCATTTAATCTTATATCAGCTCCCATTCTTAAAAGCTCACTTACATGCATAAAACGATTTTCAAATAATCTCTCATCAATAATACTTGCACCATTTGCTTTTAAAGCTAAAGCCATAAATTGTGCTTGCATATCCGTTGGAAAACCTGGATATTCGCTAGTTAAAATTTCAACTGGTTTGATTTCTTTAGCAGGATTTATACTAATACTATCTTCATTAATATCAAAGCTAAAACCCATTTGCTCTAGCTTTGCTAAAACTGCACTAAGATGGCTTGCATTGACTTTTTTTAGAGTGATTTTTGAGTTAGTGATAGCTCCTGCACACAAATAAGTTCCTGCTTCAATACGATCAGGAATGATTTCAAAAGGTTTAAATTCTAAAAGTTCTCCACTTGTACCATAAATTTCAAGCTCAGAAGATCCTATGCCTTGTATATCAAGCCCAGCCCTAGCTAAAACCTCACAAAGTTGCACCACTTCAGGCTCTTTAGCAACATTTAAAAGTCTAGTTTTACCATGAGCTAGAGCTGCTGCCATGATGATATTTTCACTGCCTGTAACAGTGATTTTATCAAACATCACATCAGCGCCTCTAAGCTCTCCACTAGCTACCACATAACCTTGCTTAATCTCAATATTAGCTCCCATTTTTTCTAAAGCTAAAAGGTGTAAATCAATAGGGCGTTGGCCTATAGCACAACCTCCTGGTAAAGAAACCTCACAATTTCCAAATCTAGCTAGTAAAGGCCCTAAGGTAAGTATAGAGGCACGCATTTTACGCACGATGTCGTATTTTGCTATGGTTTTATTTAAGTGTTTTGTATTTATTTTTGCAAAATTGTCTTTAAAAGTATAATTTGCCCCTAAATTTTCAAGTAAAGAAAGTAGGGTGCAAATATCTGCTACATTTGGTAAATTTGAAATTTGCACTTCATTTTTAGCTAAAATACTTGAAGCTATCAAAGGGAGTGCAGCGTTTTTTGCACCACTTATTATCACTTCTCCATTTAACTTTTCAACACCATCAATCTCTAAATAAGTCATCAATTTTCCTTAAAATATATACATAATGATATAATAATATTTTACTACAAATATTATATAAATTAATAAGATTAAAGGTGTTTTTTGGGAGTTTTTCTAGTCATACTTGGTGGGATATTTTGGGCCATAAGTGGGGTTTTGGCTGAGTATTTGTTTAAAAATCATTATTCTGCTGAATGGGTAAGTTTTTATCGTTTGCTTTTTACCGGCGTTATTTTAATAATTTTGGGTGTAAAAAATTTCAAACTAAAATTACTAAAGCAAAAAGAAGAACTTAGCTCTCTTTTAATTTTTTCTATCTTTGGTTTATTGATAACTCAATATGGTTATTTTAAAGCTATTTATTATACCGATGCAGGAACTGCCACGATGGTACAATACAATGCACCATTAATCATAATGCTTTTTATGTGTTTTAAAAATAAAATTTTACCTAAAAAAGTAGAACTAATCGCTTTGTTTTTAATACTTTTTGCCTTATTTTTACTTATAACAAATGGAGATATTAATACATTAAAACTTGATATAAGAGGTGTTATTTGGGCTTTTTTTGGAGCTCTTGGAGTGGCATTTTATTCTTTGAGTGCTAGACTTATCATAGTAAAATATGGCTTATTTTTAATCATGGGTTTAGCTAGTTTATTTGCTTCTTTTTTGCTTTTTGTATTATTACAAGGAAATATCCCAAAACATGATTTTTCTTTAAACTCCTTTTTGGCTATGAGCGCGATTGTATTTATAGGTACAATAGGGGCTTTTTGTTTATATTTAAAAGGAGTTGAATTAATAGGGGCTTTTAAAGCTAGTATGATAGCTTGTATAGAACCTGTGGCTGCTGCTTTTATGAGTTTTTTATTTTTAGGAACTATTTATAGCGTGATTGATCTTTTTGCTTTTGCTTTGATCATTCTTAGTGTGTTTTTAAATGCCAAAAAACACACTAAGAATAAGTGATTAAAAAATACTAGATAAAATTATCTAGGTTCTATCGTGAAGTTTTTTGGCTACCTCTGCAGCTAATTTTAGCTTTTCATTATCAAAGTGCGTGTAAATTCTTGAAGTATTTAAACTCGCATGCCCTAGTGCTTCTTGGACTAAAACTAAATCTTTTTGTTTTTTATAAAGTAGGGTAGCAAAAGTATGTCTTAACATATGGGCTCCATTTTTTTGCTTGCGAATTCCTGCTTTAAATAAAATTTGTTCTACTATACGCGAAACATAAGCTTGGGTTAGGGCTTTACCATTGCGATTGACAAATAAAAGTCCATCATAAGAAAGATAATTTACCTTTACATCTTTTAAAAGATGTTCTATAAGCTCTTTTTTAATCATCACAACGCGGTATTTATTACCTTTAGCTCTAATGCGTATAATATAAAGATCATTTTCTTCGCTAATATCTTTTAATTTTATATTAATAGCTTCACTAACCCTAATTCCTGTAAAAATGATGATTTTAATAATCAAGCGATTGCGTATGGTATTACTTTTAAAATCTGTATTATCAATAGCATCTAAAAATTTACTCACTTCATCTTCACTCATATACTCAGGTAGCTTAACTCCCTTAGAACCACTTATACCCGCCCAGTTTTTAAGGTTGATATCAAAAATATGAGCTTTATTTTCTTCTTCATTTTGTTTATCTAAAAATGCAAAAAAATTAATCACAGCTATACGGTAGTTTTTCTTACTCGCATCAGACAAAGAAGCACTAATACTTGCTAAAATTTCTACTAAAAGCTCTTCATCGATTTGTTTTAGCGAATAAAGCTTGTAAAATAACAAATACTCATAAAGTTTTTTCAAAGGATTAAAATACGTATTTACACCGCTAAGTCCTGCATTTCTTGCTTTTTTTACATAAGCATCAAGCTCTTGTATATTTTTAACACCCTTGCTTAAGGCTAAATTTACTACAGCCAAAGCTTGAGGGTCTTTTAATTCCTTATTTGATAAAGAATTAAGCTTAAATTTCACATATCTACAAAGCCAAAATAAAAATGACCTTTCAAAATTTTCTTCACAATCTAGAGGATATTTCATCACTCATTCTCCAAAGCTTTCAAAGTAGCCATTTTAGCATGGATATATGCACTATCAAATAGCTTTTTAGAGCTTTCTTTTATAATCAAACCAAGTTCAGTACAACCCAAAATCACTCCTTGAACCTCCGAAAATTGAGCAATCAAATCACATAAATATCTTTTTGATTTTTCATTTATAATACCTTTGCAAAGTTCATTAAAAATAATATCATTAAGCTTTAAAATATCATCATTTTTGGGAATAAAAACTTCAATCTTTGAGTTAATTAAAAGTTGTTTATAAAAATCTTCTTGCATAGTGTATTTTGTCCCTAATAACAATACTTTATCGATATTTTGCTCTTGAAGTTCTAAAAGCATAGCTTTAGCTATATGTAAGATAGGAATTTGAATGTTTTTTTGTATATTTTCATAACATTTATGCATAGTATTAGTGCAAATTAATATAAAATCAACTCCACTTTTTTGCAAAAGTAGGGCATGTTGGGTTAAAATTTCACTTGCTTTTTGCCAATCATTCTTTCGTTGACATTCTTCTATTTCTTCAAAATCAACGCTAGTTAAAACTATCTTAGCACTATGTAATTTTCCTAATTTTTCATTTATTAATTTATTGATAATTTCATAATAACTAAGTGTGCTTTCATAACTCATTCCGCCTATTAAACCTATGGTTTTCAATTTTTTTCCTTTTAAAATTAATATAAAAATTATAAAAAAATCTTACTTAAAAAATATCAAGCTATAATTATAAAAACAAAGATAGGGTGATGATATGTTTTTTAAGAAAAAAACCGCGCAAAAGCAAATAAAACAAAACAATATTTCAAAACAAGATAATACTTTAAATAATGACTTTACACAAGAAAAAAGACTTTACGAATTTAGAGAAAATATGAAAAAACTTAGCAAAAATGAAAATAGTGCTAAACTTTTAGCAAAACAACTTTCAAGATTGATTCAAAAATCCAAATAAAATCAAAAACTCCACACAAGTTAAACTTTTGTATTAATTTCTTTTTTTACTCATCATTTTAACTTTTTTAGTCTATAAAAATATTTTAACTTAAACTTAATATATATGTAAAATTATATGATAAATAGTAAAATATTGAAATTATATATATTTTGTATTGAAAACTATAATTTTCAAACTTTTATATTTATCTGTTTATACATAAGTGAAATATATTTAAAAATACCTATAATATAGTATTTTAAAGCATTTTATTTTTTGGATGAAAATAATTTATCCATAAAAAAATAAGTATAATTTTTTGAAAAATATTATAAGTTATTTTATGCAGTTATAAAAGACTAAAGATGTATATTTTTTATTTCAACTAAATTTTAGTTTATATTTTTGCTTAAATAAATTTGAAGTTTAAAAATGTAGATTAGTTATTTTCTTGACTTTTAGGATAATCAAAAAACACAACTTCCCCGCTGTGTTCTTTTATATCTTTAAATTCTTTTATATCAAATTGCATACATAAAATAGCAGAAGTTGGAAAGTTTTCTAAATCTATATGAGCTAGATACTCACAAAGTTCTTGCAATAAAGGATTGTGCATAATTAGCACTACCCTACTCTCTTTTGATTCTTTTATAAAATTTAACACATCCTTTAAATTACCATCATAAAAGCTTTTTTCTATCTTGATATCTTTTTCTTTTAAAGAAAAGCTTTTACAGAGTTTTTGTGCTGTTTTTATACAGCGCTTAGCAGGACTTGAGATAATGCTTTGGGCTTTAAATTCTAAATCCTTAATCCTATAAATCATAGTTTTTAAATCATCTTTTCCACTAGAACTAAGTTCTCGTTGTAAATCTTGATCGTAATTTTCTTTTTGAGCTTTAGCATGACGAATAAAATAGATATATTTCATCTTATAACCTTAAATTTACCCAAAGCATATCCACATATAAAGCCAAAAATATGTGCATACCAAGCTATATTAACACCCATAAAAATAGGCACAAAACTCATTAATAATATAGCCACGATAAGTCCTTTGGTGGCGGTTTTATCCAAATATGCATAATACCCCATTAAAACACATATAGCACCACTTGCACCCACTACATTTACAAAACTACCATCAAAACTTAAATACATATAAAAAGCACTAAGCAAAGAGCAAAGAATTCCACCGATTAAATAAAGCAGGGCAAATTTAAAACTTTTTAAGTATTTTTCAAGCATAGAGCCAAATTGAAAAAGCACTATCATATTTAAAATCAAATGAGGCCAATTTCCATGCATAAATATTGAGCTTAAAATTTGCCAATAAAATCCTTGAAAAAAAAATAAATTTAAACCCAAAATAGTATCTAAATTTAAAGAACCAAAATAAAGATAATTTACAAAAATAAATACAATAACATTAAAAGCGATTAAAAATGAAGCTACCATTGCCCTACTTTGTATTTTTGATAATTATAACAAAAAGCTATTTAAATTCTAGCTTACACATAAAATTCACATTAATAAGATACAATATCGTCAAAAATATAATAAGGTTAAAAATGAAAAAACTAGCTTTAGCTTTTTTGATTAGTTTAAATACTCTTAATGCTGGTATAGTCATAGCACCTGATTCTTTGCCGGTAAATATCAAACAATTTATTAAAGATTACTTTAATGCAGAGATTGGTCTAGTAGAACAAGATGGATATTCTTACGAAATTTATTTAAGTGATGGAAGTGAAATTGAGTTTTCACTCAATGGAGAATTTAAAGAAGCTGAAAATTTCAGATCTTTAAATTATGCTATTTTGCCTTTAGCAATACAAAATACCATTAAAAATACCTATCCAAATGCAGCGATTATTGAAATAGAAAGAAAAATTTCATATTACAAAATAGAACTTAATAATCAAATGAAACTTTATATTGATGATAATGGGACTATTTTAAGACAAAAATTTGACGATTAAAATTGTTTAAGATCAAATAAGCAAATTTTAAATTTTCTTCTAAAAAGGCTTTAACCCTTATCAAAACTTATAAAAATTTTAAAATAAGGAGCTTTATCATAGGCTCTGTATTGATTTTCCCACCTTAAATATTGCTTTTACTTTGTTTGGACAAAATCATAATTAGTACTACTCTTTGTCAAATTAGATAAACAAATATCAAATTTTTCCTAAAATATTTAGCATAAATGTATTTTCATTATAGGTATATAACCCACACATAAGCTAAAATTTTTTAAATATTTACTCCTCTTGCACTCTTACTATCAGGCTTTTTGGTAGCTTAAAATATTCAATCCATTCTTGTTCTTTTTGTCTCATTTGTCCTTGATCTACCTCATGATCATATCCTTGTAAATGAAGCATAGCATGTATAAAAAGTAATGCCATCTCTTCTTCATTACTGTGTTTATACTCCATTGCTTTTTTACTTACTTCATCTAAATTTATCACAATACTGCCAAGTAAATTTTCACAATTTTGTATCAAAGGAAAAGATAACACATCTGTAGTTTTATCTATACCTCTTTGACTAAAATTAATCTCACGCATAACTCTTTCATCTACCAAAACAAGCTCTATATTTTGATCGCTCATTTTCTGGGCTATTTTTTCAAGAAAAGAAATATCCATTTCTTCTTCACAAAAAATCATTATTATCCTTTTGATTTTATAATTTCAAATTATATCAAAATTAAGGAAAAGCATGAAAAAAGCTCTTTGTATTATAAGTGGTGGTATGGATAGTACTTTATGTGCATATTTAGCTAAAAAAGAAGGATATGAGATCATTGCTTTACATTTTGACTATAACCAACGCACCATGCTTAAAGAAAGGGAATGTTTTAATAAAATTTGTGAAAAACTTAACATAAAAACAAAATATATTTTAGATGTGTCATTTATAGCAAATATTGGAGGAAACTCATTAACAGATTTAAATTTAGAAATTCCCAAAGAAAAACTACATGAAAAAGAAGTCCCAAACACCTATGTTCCTTTTAGAAATGGTATTTTTTTATCTATCGCAGGTGCTATAGCTGAAAAGGAAAATTGTGAAAGTATTTTTATAGGAGTGGTACAAGAAGATAGCAGTGGTTATCCTGATTGTAGTGCGAAATTTATACAAAAAGCCAATGAATTTATCAATGAAGGAACAACAAAAACTTGCAAAGTGCAAATAAAAACCCCATTAGTTCATCTAAGTAAAGGACAAATAGTTGAATTAGCCCTAAAAGAAAAAGTAGCCTTAGAATATACTTGGTCTTGCTATGAAAGAGGAGATAAAGCTTGTGGTAAATGTGATAGTTGTTTATTAAGACTAAAAGGCTTTAAAGAGGCTAATGTAAAAGATTTTATAGAATATGTTTAAAAATTTACTTTCATTTTATTTTAGTTTGTATAATTTGCTTTTTTAAACATTAAGGAGAAAACATGAAAAAAATATTATTTGGTTCATTTTTAGCTGCTTCGATTTTGGCAAGTAGTGCTTTGAGTAAAGAATTTAGCTTAGATAAAGCACACACAAATGTAGCTTTTAAAATCAAACATTTACAAATTAGCAATGTAAATGGAAATTTTAAAGATTATGATGCAGTAATTGATTTTGATAGTGCTAAATTTGAATTTAACAAACTTCAAGCAAATATAAAAGTTGCTTCTATAAACACAGAAAATAAAGCAAGAGATGCGCATTTACAACAAGATGATTTTTTTAAAGCAAAAACTCATCCAAACATTACTTTTACTATGAGTAAATATGAAAAAATCTCTAATGAAAAAGGTAAAATGTATGGCTCATTAAGCATTGCTGGAATAAGCAAAGATGTTGTTTTAGATACTGAAATTGGCGGTGTTATTAAAACAGATAGTGGTAAAGAAAAAGCAGGTTTTACTCTACAAGGACAAATTAAAAGAAGTGATTTCAAATTTGCTCCTGATACTTCTAGCTTAACACTTAGCGATGAAGTACAAATTAGCATCGAAGCAGAAATCAACGAAAAATAATATTATAAAAGCATTTTACTTTTTGTAAAATGCTTTGATTTTTATTTAGCTACCCAACCTTCTTTTTTCCAAATTTTTTGAGCTTCTTTACTTTGTGTAAATTTGATGAATTCAGCTACTTTTGGATTTTTTAAACCTTTTTGCGTTGGAACTATTTCAGCCGCTCTGTAAATGATTGAATTTTTATCCGCTAAAATAAATTTATTTTCTTTCTCTCCAACTGCTTTAATCCAATGTGTCCAAATGATTAAAGCATCGATATTTTGATTATTTTTCCACTCATCAACCGCTGCTTTTGAATTTTTAGCATATACTTTAATGTTTTTTCTTAATTTTTCTAGGTTTTCAATTTTTCCTGTTTTTAAAGCCATATCCTCATATAAGCCAACCTGCCCTGCTCCATCAACCACCATAACATTAACGCCATCTTTTAAAAGATCTTCAAATTTTTTAATTTTTTTTGGATTATTTGCTCTTACAATCATACCCGAACCTCTAGCATTTAAAACTTGAACATCTTCTATTTTGATTTGTTTTGGCATTGCTTTAACAAAACCATCCATCATAGAGGTATTACCTGAATAAATAATATCAGCATCTGTTTTTGCTTTTTTTATCCATTTAGGTGTTGGTCCTGCATTAATAATAACTTTTTCTCCATATTTTTCTTCAAATTGCTTAGCAAGCTCTTTTAAAACAGGAGCAGGACCACCTGGACCATAAACTAAAATTTCAGCATTTAATGCAGCTGCAGCAAATAAACTTAAAAATAAAAATTTTTTCATATTTTTTCCTTAAATTAATAAAATAAAATCGTAAATATATCTTTTTAAAGTTGATATTTTTTTAATCAAATAAACTAATTTTTTTCTCTCGTGCTAAAAAATACTCCAAAAACTCTTCTTCATTTTCTTTGATTAGGCAATATTTAAAATCAAAAAAATTCTTTAATTCACTCAAATTTATATAAGAAAAATCGCAAAATAATGAATTTTTTAATGCTATTTTGAAATCTTTAACGCCTTGGAGTTTTTGGCATATAAATTCAAAATCTTTTTCATTTTCCACAAGTAAAATTACTCTAGAACTTCCACCAAAAGCACAAATTTCATTTTTTGAGTTTAAAAAATATGCCTTAAAAAGATCTAACTTTTTTTCATTAAAATTAAAAGATAGATTTTGCTTTTCAGTAAAATCAATAAATCTAGCAAAAATATCTGCATAAAAAAATGCAAATTTTAAATCTTTAAAATACAAATTTTTACAAAGCAAACTCGTTTGAAATAAAGATTTAGAGCCTAAAATTTCGTATTTACATGCTTTTAAAGTATGAAAATTTGATTTAAGTTTTAAAATAAATTTTTCATCATCAGAGCAAAAGAAAGTTTTTTCTTTTGAATTTTTTAAAAGATCAAAATCTAATAAAATATTTGAGTTTAAGACTTTAAAATTAAATGCCTTTGCAAATTTTAATTCTACATGATTGCAATATATAAATTCATAAGATTTTTCTTCACTTAAAAATCTAAAAAGTCTAAAAATAGTTGCTTCTAAATCATCAACTTGAAGATAAAACACATCTTTATCTTCAAGTTTTAATCTTTCCTCACTTACTATAACATAAGCACCAAGTTTTATAGCAAAGCTTGCTTGTTCATTATTTTTAGCAAAAAAAACACTTGCTTGTTTGACTTTGTTTAAATCTATACTAAAATCATAAACACTAGAAGTTGCTCCATAATTTAAAACTCGAGCATTAATAAGTTCGATAAAGTTAGAAATATTCATCTAGCCTATTAAAGCTCCATTTTCGATAAAGCCTTGCGGGCTTATCAAAACTAATTTTTCATCTTTTTGAGCACTTAAAATCATACCTTGGCTTTCATGACCAAAAATTTTAGCTTTTTTTAGATTTGTAATTACGCAAACTTGCTTGCCTATTAACTCACTAGCTTTATAAAATTTAGCAATACCTGAAAGTACTTGTCTTAGTTCGCCATTTTCAAGTTCAAGTTGAAATTTTAAAAGCTTTTCACTGCCTTCTATATTCTGACAATCTTTTACTGATGCTACTTTGATTTCGATTTTTTTAAAATCATCTATTTTAATTTGAGCTAAATTTGGCTTCTCTTCTAATTTTTCTTCTTTTTTGTTTTCTTGGGTTAATTCAACTTTTGGAAACAAAGCTTCACATGCACTTGATTTTAAATCACATAATTGATTATTTAAAATTAGTTTTTGATAATTTTCGTTTGATATTTCAAAATTTAAAGCCTTTGCAATTTTTAATGCTGTCTTTGGCATAGCAGCTGAAAGTAAAATAGTTGCTTTTGTTAAAATATTAGCACATAAAGCCACTAAAGCATTAGCTTTTTGCGTTTGATTATTTTTAATCAAATTCCAAGGCTCATATTTACTAATACTTAAATTTGCTAAAGATAAAGCCTTGAAAAGTTCCTCTAAATAGCGATTTGGCTGGATATTTTCCAAAGCATTGATTGCATTATCTAAATACTCTTTGCATTCATTTAATTCTTGATTAAAATACAAATTCACATCTTTACACTCAATAATATTTTGAGAATACTTAGCACTCATACCGATAATTCTATTTAATAAATTTCCAAGCTCATTGCTTAATTCTGCATTGATTCTAGTGATTAATGCTTTTTGCGAAAAATCTCCATCATTACCAAAAGGAACTTCTCTGAGTAAAAAATATCTAAAAGCCTCTAAACCAAAAGTATCTGCTACTTCTTTAGGCGCTACTACATTACCTTTAGATTTGCTCATTTTTTCACCATCTTTAGTCCACCAACCATGTGCTGCTATAAATTTAGGTAAAGGAAGTTCTAAACTCATCAAAAACGCAGGCCAATACACTGCATGAAAACGCAAAATATCTTTGCCTACAAAGTGTATATAAGCAGGCCAAAGATCCATATTTTCATCATCAAGTCCATAGCCCAAAGCACTCACATAATTCATCAAAGCATCAAGCCAAACATACACCACATGTTTTTCATCATTTAGTTCTTTTGGAAGCTTTATACCCCATTCAAAACTCGTTCTTGTAATGGAAAGATCTTTTAAGCCACCTTCTACAAAATAAATCAACTCATTAGCCTTATTTTTGGGTAAAATCGGCTCTTTTTCTTTGTACCATTTAAGAATTTGATCTTGATATTTAGAAAGCTTGAAAAAATAACTTTCTTCTTTTAAAAGCTGTGTTTTCTTACCACAATCTGGACAATGACACTCATTTATAAGTTGAGTTTGAGTAAAATAACTCTCACAAGAAACACAATAAAAGCCTTCATAAGTGCCTTTGTAAATATCACCTTTATCATACATTTTTTTAAATGCTTTTTGAACGCTTAATTTGTGATTTTCATCCGTAGTTCTAATGAAATAATCATAAGAAATTTCAAACTCATCCCAAAGTTTTTTAAACTTAGCACTAATTTCATCTGCATATTCTTTAGGAGTAAAATTTCTAACGCTAGCAGCTTGCTCTATTTTTTGACCATGTTCATCTGTGCCTGTTAAAAAGAATGTTTTTTCTCCTTGTAAGCGATAAAATCTAGCCAAAGTATCTGCTATAATCGTAGTGTAAGCATGACCAATATGAGCCACATCATTTACATAATATATCGGGGTAGTAATATAACGCATTTTCAACCTTTATTAAAAATCAAATCCACCTTCTTTACCTTTAGACATACTCTTATAAACTGCTTCTATATACTCTTTTCTTAAAGAGCACTCAAAAATCATAGAGCAAGGTAAACAAGATTTTATTTTTTTTTCGTTTTGACAAGCTTGAAGTTCATTTTTTTTAACTTCTAAAGCCAACTCAAATTCATCTTTAACTTCAGCCATTAAAAACCTTTATAAGCTTGTTTTAGTTTTTCAATTTCATATTTAGAACCCAAAAAGCATGGCGTACTTGCATGAATTTTTTCAAATTCTAAATCAAGTAAAGAATCATTTTCTCCATTGGTAGAAAATCCTCCTGCTTTTTCAAAAATAAAAGCAAAAGGAAACACCTCAAAATATGCTCTTAATTTTCCATTTGGTGCATCGCTTGTTGCAGGATATGAAAACAACCCTCCACCTTTGAGTAAAATTTGGTGCAAATCACTCACCATAGCACCAGAATATCTCAAGCGATAACCCTCATCAAATAAAGCTTTTATAAAGGCTCTATGAGTATTTGACCAATTTTTTTGTGTCCCACCGCTTGCATTTAATTTGCCTTTTTCATTTAATTTTAAATCCTTAACAAAAACAAATTCATCTTTTTCATTTAATCTATAAAGCTTAGGAGTGTCTATACACACTATAAGCTCTAAACGCACGCCATAAATAGCATAAATTGCTGCTTTTAGATTTTTTGCACTAGCCTTTTGCTCATAAATAGCAAAAATAGAACCTATAGCAAAATTCACATCTACTAAAGAAGAACCATCTAAAGGATCATAAGCAACAACATATTTTTCATTTTCATTGATTAGTAATTGCTCTTGTTTTTCCTCGCTAATTAAGCTTTTTAAACCTTTGCTTTGCTTTAAAATTCTAGTGATAATCTCATCGCTTTTTACATCAAGTTTTAATTGATTATCTCCTGTGGCATTTTGAGAAGTGGTATAATCAAAATCTTTTAAATATCTAAGTTCTTTTGAAATTTCAATCACTGCTTTTTGCATATCGTCAATTAATTCTTGCATATTTTACCTCTATACTTTTTTTGAATTTTTTAATATAAAATCACAAATACTTTCTAAATCATCCAAATAAAGCCAAGTTAAATTTTTATTTTCAATTTTCTCATAACTTGCAATAGCCTTAGAATAAGCAAAATAGCTCTCATCTACTTCTTTACAAAAAACGCTAATTCTTGGCATATCTAAAGTTTTTAAGCCCTCTATAAATAAAAAATCAAATTCTCCTAGTTTAGAAATAGCTTCATCTAAAGTACTTGGAGAATGTGTAAATAAAGTTGTCCTTGTAGGACTTAAAACCATTACATCAGCACCACTTTGAAAAAATTTAAAACTATCTTTTTTTGCTATATCAAAGCTTGCTTTATCTTTTGGATCGTGTTTTATAATGCATACTTTATAATTTTGTTCCATAAAATACTTAGCAACTTGAGTAATCAAAGTCGTTTTACCTGAATTGGAAGGCCCGCTAAAAGCCATTGCTAATCTTTTCATAACTTCCTTAAATCAAATAAAATAAATGAAATTATATCTTTTTAAAAGTTAAAAGCTTATAATTATAAAAAAATTAGGAACAAAAATATGAAAAAAGTTTATATGATTATTTTTTTAACACTTATTTTTACCGCATGCTCTAATAAAACCCAAGAGCAAAGTGAAATTAATTTAAAAAGCCAAACTCTAATGTATGCACAAAAAATTAATTTTAATTATAAAGATAATAGAGTAGTTGCTTTATTGAGCTATTTAAACCCTGTATTAGATGAAAAAAGTCAAAAAGAAGTTTTTGTACTTAGTTTTTTGCCAAATATCAACATCAAACAAGAGCAAATTTCAATACTCATAGATGGAGAAAAAACTAATATAAAAACCTTAGATCAAAATGATAAATTATTTAAATATATCATTAAGAGTGATTATGCAAGTTATTACAAAATCACTCTTAATGAATTAGTGCAAAAACCTATTTTAAAACTTGATTTGTGTTTTGAGAATCAGTGTTTTGAGCTAAAGTTTCAAAAAATTTCGAAATCGGTGTATTATCGTTCAGAAGATGCAAATAAACAACATAATTAGCTAAAACTTTCTTAGCATATACCCTGCTTTCTGCATAAGGAACAAGCTCCATTGATAAAAATGGCTCATATTTTCCCACTCTAAACATATCTTCTCTTTTGAGCATTCTAGTGGTAAATCCTATACCTCCATTATAAGCATAAGCCACAAAAACCGGGGAATTAAGTTTAGATTCTAAATAATCTAAATGATGATTTGCAAAAGTATAAGCTGTTTTTGGTTCAAAAAGCATGTCTTGATCAAAATTTGGAATTTGCAGTTCTTTATTGCCTATATGATTAGCTAAAAATGGGATAAATTGCATAATACCCAAAGCATAAGAAGTTGAAATGGCTGTTGGTATAAAACGACTTTCTTGTCTAGCTAAAGCTAAAATCATAGCTTTTCTTTGCGTAGAATAATCTTTTAAATATTCAAAATAAGGCATAATAAAATAATGTTTTTTAAAACCTTCGGCCCTTTCTTTAATATAGGCATAAATAGCGATATTTTCCTTGGTATAAAAATCTTTTGCAAGTTTTTCTAGCTCACTAGGAGTACCTTTTGCAATTTCTTTTGCGAGCTTTTGCCAAGCAAAAGGATCTTTCATATCAAAATCATTTTTTTGTTTTTTTGGCTTTAATTCTTCTATTTTAGGTAAAGGCAAGCCTTTTAACTCTCTTGCATAAAGACTATAAATATTTAAAGAATCACTTTGAGCAAGCTCATCAATGTACTTTTTATCTTGAGTGATCAAATATAGCCAAAAATTTGCATTATCTACTAAAGGTTTGCTTTTAAAAGTATCTTTTGCTACTTGAAAAAATTCCAATGCTTTTTTATCGTCATTTTCTAAAATAGCATTTACACCTAGATAAAAAGCATTATCTTGAAAAGTTAAATTTGCATCTACATTGACTAGAGATTTTCTTATCAATGGACTTTTTTTCTTAATGATAATTTCTTTTACAAAATTTGTAAATTCTTTTTCTTTAGCTAATTCATTTACAAAATCTTTTTCTAAGAAAAAATCTTTTTTATCTTTTAAGAAATTATAGATTTTATAAAAATTAGCACTATCATAATTTAAAACCGCATAACTTAGAGGATCTTTAGCATCAAAAGCTTCTAAAAGTTTTGTTAAATTTGGATTATCCTGTGGGATATTTTTTTTCATCTCATTACGCACTGAAGCATTAAGATCTTGTATAAAAGTTAAACTATTTAATCTTATAAGCTGACAAGTAGCATTAGCATCTAAGATATTTTGTGTATTAAATTTATAACAAGCTTCATATTCTTTATTATACCCCAAAGGCGGAATAATGGCTTCAATGGCATTTTTAATACGCCCTGCATAACGATAAATATGTTCTTTTAAACCTTCAACTTCTTCTTTTTTAAATTCATTTTTTTCTAATAAACGATATAAATAATAATCCTTAGCTAAAGAATTTGGTCTTTGCTCTAATTCTTTATAAGAATACATTGCACTATTTGCAAAAACCACTCCAGCTAAAAGTAACACTACACTTTTTTTCAACACTTATAAACTTCCTAAAATTAAATTTGATAAAAATATTTGGATAAATTTTAATCCTAAAATAATAATCAAAGGTGCTAAATCAATACTCCCTATAGTAGTAGGAATAAACCTTCTTACAAAAGCATAAGCAGGATTAGTTAAACGATATAAAATTTGCACTATAGGATTATATGGATCAGGCCTTACCCAAGAAATCAATGCTGCAATGATTATAATCCATACATAAATTTCAATAACTAAAGAAAAAATTTGCACCAAAGATACAATCAAACTTGTTCCAACTCCCATTTTACTCCTTTATAATTTCTTTAACAAAAGGCTTAATTAAAGTATAAATTTCACTCATTTCAGGTCCATGAGTAACCCCTGTTAATACTAAACGCAAAGGCATAAATAAATTTTTACCTTTTAAATTTGTTTTTTCCATCAAAATCTTTTTAAACTCATCGTATTCTTGAGGTAAATCCAAATCTTTTAAAATCTCTTTAATTAGCTTACATTCATTTTCAAATTCATTATAATTTTTAACTGCAAAAATTGCTTGTATTTTTTCTCTTATCTCATTTAGCGTGCTAGCTTCTTGAGTATAAAATTTTGCAAGCTCAGCTACATCTTTGCCTAAATTTAATAAAGAATTTAATTTATCATTATCAAGCATTTTTATATGCTCACGGTTAATTTGCATTAAACGCTTAGTATCAAATCTTGCAGGAGATTTTGAAACTTTTTTCAAATCAAACCATTCTATGGCTTCTTCTAAAGTAAAAATCTCTTTTGGAGTTTTATTACCTAAAAGTATTAAATAATTTGCAATAGCACTTGCTAAATATCCATTATCAAGCATCCATTTTACACTAGAATGAGCCTCTCTTTTGCTCATTTTAACACCTTCTTCATTTAAAATGATAGGCAAATGTGCATAAGTCATGCTTTTATCATAACCCAAACTTGCTCTAATATGTTCTTGCTTAGGAGTATTTGAAACATGATCTTCGCCCCTTATAATGCAAGTAACACCTTCTAGCATATCATCAACCGCACAAGCAAAATTATAAGTTGGGGTTTTATCAGCCCTCATAATTACAAAACTATCAATATCTTCAGGATTAAAACCAATCTCACCTTTAATATAGTCTATAAATTTCATTTGCGATTGAGGTTTTTTAAGACGGATTACGAAAGGTTTTTCACAATTTAATACATCAATATCTGCAAGTTTTTCACAAGTACCATCGTATCTATATGCTTGATTTTTACTTTTAGCTAGTTCTTTTTTATGAGCTAATTCATCCTCGGTACAAAAACAAGCAAAAGCTTTTTTTTCACTTACTAGCTTTAAAGCCATTTGACGATGAAATTTCAAATTCTCACTTTGTACATAATAATGCTGCCAAGTTATACCAAATTCTTTTAAAATAGCTTTTATTTCTTCTTCTTTTCCAACTATATTTCTAGCATTATCCGTATCTTCAATACGCAAAATAAAATCAGAATTTTCTTGTCTTGCTTTAATATAATTAAATAAAGCTGCTCTTAAATTTCCAATATGCATATCTCCAGTAGGCGATGGTGCAAACCTATACATTATTTATCCTTTTAAAAAACTTTTTTATCATTATACAATTAAATACTTGCTATTTCTTTTAAGTTCACACAAAATTCACTCAATAGCAATATGATTTCATAAATAATTCAACATAAAGGATAAAAAATGAAATTAAAAATAGCTTTAGCAACATTAGTTACTGCAGGTTTTGTTTTTGCACAAGATATGATTGTAGGAGTTAATGCTTTACCAGCAAATTCTAAAAATTTCATACAAAAACATTTTACAGGTTCAAACATTGCTTTAGTTAAACAAGATATTGATAGCTTTGATGTTTATTTAGACAATGGAACTGAGCTTGAGTTTTTTATCAATGGAGATTGGAAAGAAATCGATGCAAAATACAGACCAATTGATACTTCTTTTTTAAGTCCAAATGTTTTAGCAACGATTAAAAAAATGCACCCAAATGCAAGTATAATTAAAGTTGAAAAAGAAATTCAAGGTTATAAATTCAAACTTAATAATATGATGGAAATTTATACTGATGTAAATGGAAATTTCTTAGGACAAAAATTTGATGATTAGAATTTAAGCTAAGCTTTTTTGCTTAGCTTTTATAAGAATTTAAAGCAAGCTCTTGTATATTATAATTAGCAACTCTCTTGTAAGTAAAGCCTTTTTTCTCTAAAAAATCAAGTAAAATTTTCTCCATTTTTTCTAAAGCATTTAAGACTTCTTTTGAAAGTTCAAAACTCAATGGCTCTATACGCTTTGGCACGCAAGCTAAAATTTGAGTTTTAGGTAAATCTCCCATAAGTTCCATGTATTGTAAAGTTTGAAGCATTTCAACCTCATGCGCACTACCACTCCAATTAACTTTTTTTGGCATTGCATCATAAGGAAAGAAAAAAATATCTCCAATCTTAGCATCATCTGCTGCAATACAATCAATCACAATCATTTCATCATATTCGGCTATAATATAGCTAAGTTGTAAAGCCAAAGTTCCACCATCTACAAAACTCACCGAGTCTTTTTCATGATAAAACTTATAATTTTTTTCTAAAAGTTTGCAAAGATGAACGCCTAAGCCCTCATCTGCAAACATAATATTACCAATACCTAAAACTAGAAGTTTCAACGATTTTCTCTTACAAATTTATAACCGCTAAAGATAGCATCTAAAGCACCATCTTTACCTTTAACTGAGTTAAATACAGCCATATAAATATGCACTGGAACAAAAATCAACACAACCCACATTAAAATTCTATGATAGGTTCTAACATCAGCCAATCCACCTAACATTACCTCAATAGGTCTTAAAATATTATATAAAAATCCACCCAAGCCTTCATGATATACATGCATATAAAGGATTAATCCTGTCAAAATAAGCCCAAACATAACAAGATAAAAGAAAAGGTAAGTTACAAATTGTAAAGGATTGTATACACCTTGTAAATGCGGGTGCTTTCCTAGGAAAATGTAAAATTTAATTTGCTCTATCCATAATTTTACATTAAAAATATCTTTTATACTCTTTCTCTCACCATCACTTTTTGAATCAAAAAAGAACAAATATGTTTTAAAAATTACACAAGCTATTAAGATAAAACCAAAAATTTGGTGCACCATGCGGTATTTTGCCTGCATAAATAAAGTCGGTTCAGATGAAATAGAAGGAGCTTGAAATACATAAGAAATATAATATCCAGTTCCCACTAAAATCACGATTGCAACCGCTCTTAACCAATGTGTAAAACGAAGACCGATACTAAATTCGTATTCAGCCTTTCTGTTTGATTTTAAGGAATGTTTAGAATCCATACTAAAGTCCTTTCCTTATAAATTTACATTAACTTTATACTCGCTAAGATTATTACCTTTAGTATCCATTACATGTACTGCACATGCTATACAAGGATCATAAGAGTGAATAGCTCTTATTACTTCTAAAGGCTGTTTAACATCAGCTAGTTTCATACCAATAAGACATTGTTCATAGCTACCACCTACTCCATTTGCATCTTTTGGACTTGCATTCCAAGTAGAAGGAACTACTGCTTGCCAATTTTCAATTACACCATTTTTAATCCTACACCAATGGCTTAATGCACCACGAGGTGCACTTCCCATAAATCTACCTTTGTATTCTTTGTTTTTATCAATTGCATAAGTAGCACAAGTACTTTCATCTGTTTTTAAATTTTCAACCAAAGAATTAAATGCTTTTAAACCATGATCAGCAATAATTTTAGCTTCAATTGCTCTAGCGCCTGTTCTTCCTAAAGTGCTCATAAGTGCTTGAACTGGTAAATTCGTAGCTTTTAAGAAAGAATCAACCGCTTCTACTACAATTTTATTACCCTTAGCATAATTTACTAAAATATTTGCTAATGGCCCAACTTGCATAGGCGAATTTTCATATCTTGGAGCTTTAATCCAGCTATATTTGCCTTTAATATCAAATACCTTACTATGAACCATATTGCCTTTATCATCAATGCTTTCACCATCAATTAAGCCTGTATAGTTTGGATTAGTTTTACCATCATAAGGATGTAAAGCTTCATTGTCTGCATACCATGATCTTGTAGCCTCTTCAGTGATTTTAGCTTCATCTACTTCTTCAACCTTACTCAAATCACCATTTCTAATAATACCACCTTCAAACAACCATTCATCACTTGAAATTTGGAATTCTCTCTCAGTATAGAAGTTATTTACCCCTACATCATTTAATACACTTGCTTCTTTAGAGTAAGCTTTAGCTGCCATGATTAAATCCGGATAATAAGCACGATTAATAAAATCAGCTACTTCTTGGAATTTAGTTATATATTCAGCCATTCTTGATGGGTTTAAAAGATCCATAACACAAGTTACACCGCCTACAGTTAAACTTTGTGGGTGAGGATTTTTAGCACCAAAAATCGCCATAGCTTGAGCTATTGTTCTTTGAATTCTTAAACATTCTAAATAATGTGAAAGCGCAATAAGGTTTTGCTCAGGAGTAAAGCGATAAGTCGCATGTCCATAATAAGCATTTGCAAATGGTCCAAGATTTCCTTTATCTACAAAGGTTTTTAGTCTTTGCTGAACTTCTAAAAGCTTATCTGCACCTGTTGCATAAGGCATATCAGTATATTTAAATGCTTCATCACTTGCTTTTTTTACATCAGCACTTAAAGCACTTACAACATCAACAAAATCAAGACCATGAAGTTGATAAAAATGCACAGGATGATCATGCATGTATAAAGCTGCATTCATTAAAGTTCTAGTTAAAACTGCATTTAATGGCGGAGTAATACCTAAAGCATTTTCTACTGCGATAATCCCTGCTCTATAATGTGAAAAAGTACAAACACCACAAATTCTTTGAGTTAAAAAGCCTGCATCTCTTGGATCACGACCTTTTACAATAGTTTCAATCCCTCTCCATAAAGTTGATCCTGAATATGCTTCTTTAATGATATTATTTTCATCAACCACTACTTCAACTCTTAAATGTCCTTCTATTCTAGTAAGTGGATCTATAATAATTCTTTTTGACATTTTTAATCCTTATTTTTTTCTAATGAAGCAATTACAGCATGCGCAGCAACAGCTACGCCTGTTACACAAAGCACACCTATACCAATTTTATCTGAAATGCTATCAGCACCCAAGCCATAAACAGTATCAAATAATCTTCCTGCCATCACTTCTTCAAAAGGTCCCATAGTATCCCAAAAATCAGGTTCAGAACAGCCTATACAACCATGTCCTGCTTGGATTGGCCATGAAGTATGTTGATTAAATCTCTCTCTTGAGCAATTATTAAAAGTATAAGGGCCTTTACAACCTACTTTATAAAGACAATATCCTTTTTTTGCTCCCTCATCACCAAATTGTTGCACAAATTCACCCGCATCAAAGCGTCCTCTTCTTTCACAAAGATCATGAATTCTTAACCCATAAGCCCATTTTGGTCTATTATAGGCATCAAGTGCTGGCAATGTTTGATACAATATGTAATGAATCACATTACCTATAATATTTTTTTCACTTGGAGGACAACCTGGTACATTGATAACTGTTTTATTTGTTACTTTACTTAAGCTTACAGCATTGCTTGGATTAGGTCTAGCAGCTTGGATACCACCAAAAGCTGAACAAGTACCTATAGCAAAAATAGCTAAAGCATCATTACAGGCTTGTTCTGCTAATTGTCTTCCTGTTTTTCCATGTGGTCCTATAGTTAAAAAGTTTTCTGTAGCACCTGTTGGTATACCACCTTCTACCATTAAGATATATCTACCTTTGTATTTTTCCATAGCAGCTTCAAGATTATGTTCAGCTTGCCAACCTGCAGCACCCATTATAGTTTCATGATATTCTAAAGAAATATGATCAAAAATCAAACTATCAATGGTAGGAGCATCACTTCTTAACAAACTTTCAGAACACCCTGTACATTCAGCCATATGAAGCCAAATCACTGGAAGTCTATCACTAAGCTCAGCAGCTCTTGCAACTACTGGAGTAAAGCTAGCAGGTAATGCTAAAAATGCAGTCATAGCACTAGCCCATTTCATAAAATCTCTTCTTGAAAAACCTGATTGCTCTAAGGCTTTAGAGATAGAAATCTCATTTTTCAAAAGAGGAAGTTTTTCTAATGCGTCTAAACGGCGATTAAAAATATCTAAATCACTCATTTGTTGTTCCTTAAATTATAGAAATATCATTAAAGATTTTAAAATATTTATTGTTAAGAATAGATAAAAAATGATAATTTTTTAATCAAATATACGAAGTATTTACAATTTAGTATTATTAAGATAATTTTACTCTAAATAAGCAAGTATTACACTTGCTTATTGTTTAACAATGATGATTTCATCATCTTTAGAATCTATAATAATCTCATCATTTTCATTTAATTCATCCGATAATATCATATCACTTAATTTATCTTCTACCATGTCATATAAAGCTCTTTTTAATGGTCTTGCACCAAAATCCACATCAAAACCAACTTTTGCTATTAAACTAGCAGCATTATCACTCAAGCTTGCTTTAATACCCCTATTTTCGAGACTTTTTTGCAAGGTATTAAAAAGTAATTTAACTATTTTTTTAGCTTCACTTTCTCCCAAAGGGTTAAAAGTGATAATATCATCTAAACGATTTAAAAACTCCGGTCTAAAAAAGCTTCTAAGAGCTTCTTTAATAGCTTTTTCTTTTTCTTCGCCCTTTAACTCTATAATAAAATTTGCACCTATATTAGAAGTTAAGATAATGATAGTATTAGTAAAATCGACCGTTACACCTTTACTATCTGTAGCCCTACCATCATCTAAAATTCCCAAAAGTATATTAAATACATCTTTATGGGCTTTTTCTACTTCATCAAATAAAATCACACTATAAGGCTTTCTTCTAACAGCTTCAGTTAATTCCCCACCTTCTTCATGCCCTATATATCCTGGAGGTGCACCTAAAAGTCTTGATACACTGTGTTTTTCCATAAATTCACTCATATCAAAACGCACCATAGCTTTTTCATCATCAAATAAAAATTTAGCCAAAACTTTAGCACTTTCTGTTTTACCTACTCCAGTTGGCCCTAAAAATAAAAAGCTTCCTATAGGCTTAGTTGCTTGATTTAGCCCTGCTTTGTTACGCTTAATAGCTTTAGCTAAAGCACTCAAAGCCTCATCTTGCCCTATGACACTTTCTTGTAAATATTCTTGAATATGTAAATATTTTTGTTTTTCAGAAGTGAGCATTTTTTGCACACTAATGCTTGTCCATTTACTTAAAATACCAGCTACTAAATCCTCATCTACTTGATTTTTAAGCAAAACTCCTTCTTGGGTCATTTGTTTCCATTTTTCTTCTAAATTTAAAACCTCTTTTTCACACTCTAAAATTTTGCCATATTCTATTTCAGCAGCCTTTTGGAAATCTCCTTTATTTTTAGCCAAAATAGCTTCATTTTTTAAAGTATCGATTTCTTTTTTCTTTGCACTTATACCATTAAATACTGCTTTTTCATTTTCAAATTTAGCATTAAGTTTGATTTGCTCTTCTTTTAAATTTGCTAATTCTTTTTTAATCTCTTCTAATCTTTTTTCATTAGCTTCATTTTCTTCCATTTTTAAAGCTTCATTTTCTACTTCCAAACTTTCAATTTGCTTTCTAACCTTTCTTAAAGAATTTGGCTCACTTTCTATTTGCATTTTTAATTCCGCTGCAGCCTCATCAATTAAATCAATCGCTTTATCAGGTAAAAATCTATTAGCTATATAACGCTTAGATAGCTTTGCAGCTGCCACTAAAGCACTATCATTGATAGTTACATTATGATGAATTTCTAATTTTTCTTTTATACCTCTAAGCATAGCCAAAGCTTCATTTACACTAGGTTCAGCTACATTTACAGGCTGAAATCTTCTTTGTAAAGCTGCATCTTTTTCAAAATATTTTCTATATTCTTTTAAGGTTGTAGCACCTATAGTATGAAGCTCACCTCTTGCTAAAGCAGGTTTTAAAATATTTGCTGCATCCATGCTCCCTTCATTTGCACCTGCACCTACAATGGTGTGAATTTCATCTATAAATAAAATTACATTCTTATGTTTTATTACTTCATTTACAACTGCTTTTAATCTATCTTCAAATTCACCTCTGTATTTTGCCCCTGCTATTAAAGCACTCATATCTAAAGCTATAACTTTTTTATTTTGCAACGAAGTAGGAACATCTTTTTTTACTATCCTTTGTGCTAAAGCTTCCACCACAGCAGTTTTTCCTACCCCTGGCTCACCTAATAAAATAGGATTATTTTTAGTTTTTCTGATTAAAATTTGCATTAATCTTTGAATTTCTTCTTCCCTACCTATAACAGGATCAAGCTCATTGTTTTTAGCTTTCATAGTCAAATCAATACCAAATTTAGATAAAGAATCAAGTGTTTCATCACTTGTTTTAGTTTCTATTTTAGCTCCTGCTCTAATAAATTCCAATTCTTTTTTAAACTCATTTAAATCTACAAATTTAGACAAAAGTTCTTTAATAACCCCGCTAGCACTTTCTGAAACAAGCCACATATCCACAGCTAAATAACTATCTTTATTTTCTAAAGCCAAGCCTTTTGCTTTTTCTAAAGAATTAATAAATTCATTTGAAAATTTAATATTGTCTTTATTTACATTTGAGCTAGTAGGAAAAGATGAAATTTTACTTTTTACTTCTAACTCAAATGCCTCTTTAGAAACATTTAATTTATTAAAAACTTGATTAAGCAAACTAGAGCTATCAACACTTAAAGCCCATAATAAATGCAAAGGTTTTATTTCACTATTCTTAGAATGAATAGCCAAAGAAATTGCACTTTCTATATTTGAAAGCATAGAATCTGTTAAAAAATCTTGTATATTTGCCATTTTTACTCCTTTTTACTTTTATATGAAGTGTATTATATAACTTTAGTCTATTATTGTCAAGTTTATTTAGTTATATTTATAAATAATTTTTTATATATATACACTAATATCATAAAAATATTTACTTTATTTACGATTTTTTAAGCAAAAATAACTAAAATTAGATAATTATTTTATGAATTCATATTTATTTTGGAGTTTTTCCTTTGAAGACAAAAAGAAATCTTATTATCGCAGCTAGCATTTGTAGTTTAATAACCGCTTCTTTTATTTTTACTAACTTGCAAGCTAAAAATCCCGCTCCTAGCGAAGCAGAAAAAAAAATAGAAGCTTTATCTAAACTTACAAGAACTATGTCTATCATAGAACAATATTATGTTGATGATGTTAATTATACAGATTTGGTTGATAAATCCATAGCAGGTTTGCTTACAAATTTAGATGCCCACTCTTCCTTCTTAGATGAAAAAGGTTATAAAGAACTTAAAGAACAAACTAATGGGGAATTTGGTGGACTTGGCTTTACTATTACCCAAAAAGATGGAGCAATTAGTGTTGTAGCTCCTATAGAAGGAAGTCCAGCGGATAAAGCAGGTATTAAAACTGATGATATTATCTTAAGAATCAATAATGAATCGACTTTAGGTATGACTTTAAATGAAGCTGTTTCTAAAATGCGTGGAGAGCCCAAAACAAAGGTTACTCTAACTATTTATAGAAAAGGCGATGCAAAGCCATTTGATGTAAATTTAAAAAGAGATATCATAAAAGTAGATAGTGTTTATACAAAATTAATTGAAAATGAAAATTTACTTTATTTAAGAGTGACTAATTTTGATAAAAATGTTGTAGATGAAGCTAGTAAAGCGATCAAAAAACATTCTGATACAAAAGGAATTATACTAGATCTTAGAACCAATCCAGGCGGTATTTTAAATCAAGCAGTGGGTTTAGTAAATCTTTTTGTAGATAAAGGAGTAATCGTTTCACAAAAAGGTAAAATTGAAAGCGAGAATGTAGAATTTAAAGCAAATCCTAGTAAAAAAATCACCAATGCACCTTTAGTAGTGCTTGTAAATGGTGGCAGTGCAAGTGCGAGCGAGATTGTAAGTGGGGCTTTGCAGGATTTTAAACGCGCTATTATCATAGGAGAAAAAACCTTTGGAAAAGGTAGTGTGCAACTTATATTACCTATGGATGAAAAAGGTAAAGAAGGCTTGAGACTTACTATAGCAAAATATTATTTACCAAGTGGTAGAACTATACAAGCTGTTGGAGTTAATCCTGATATAGAAGTATTTCCAGGAAAAGTAAGTAAAGAAGAAAATCACGGCTTTGAGATCAAAGAAAGTGATCTTAAAAAACACTTACAAGCTGAACTAGATAAAATCGGACATCAAGAAAAGAAAAAAGACAACAAAGAAGATAAAAATATCATTACCAAAGAACAAATTAATAATGACATACAACTAAAAACCGCAATAGATGCAATTAAAATTTTAAACATTACAAAAGGAGAGTAAAATGGCTATGAAATTAGATCTTTTATATGAAGGAAAAGGTAAAAAAATGTTTAAAACTGATGATGAGAATTTACTCATCACAGAATTTAAAGATGATTTAACAGCTTTTAATGCAGAAAAAAAGGGTAATGAAGCAGGAAAAGGTGCATTAAATTGTAAAATTAGTACTGAAATTTTTCATCTCTTAGAAAAAGAAGGCATTAAAACCCATCTAGTAGAAACCATCAGTGAAAAAGAACAAATTGTTAAAAAATGTAATATTATACCCATTGAAGTTATTACTAGAAATGTAGCTACAGGATCTTTAACGAAAAGATTAGGCATTAAAGAAGGCACGATTTTACCTTTTGCTGTAGTTGAGTTTTGTTATAAAAATGATGATTTAGGTGATCCTATCATCAATGATGAGCATTGTTTGATTTTAAATCTAGTAAAAAGTGAAAAAGATTTAGAATTAATCAAAAATACCGCAAGACATATCAATTCTATTCTAGTAAAATTCTTTGAATCTAAAGGCTTAAGATTGATTGACTTTAAATTAGAATTTGGTATTGATAATGAAGGAAATATGATCTTAGCTGATGAAATTAGTCCTGATAGCTGTAGATTTTGGGATAGCAAAACTAATGAAAAATTAGACAAAGATCGCTTTAGACAAGACTTAGGTAATGTAAAAATGGCTTACGAAGAAGTATTAAAAAGAATTTTAAGTTAGGAAAAATAATGAAAGTAACTATAAATATCACACTTAAAAATGGGGTTTTAGATCCTCAAGGCAAAGCCATAGAAAAGGCTTTGCATTCTTTGGATTTTAATAATATTGCAAATGTTAAAACCTCAAAACAAATTAGTTTTGATATAGCTTGTGATGATAAAGAAGAAGTTTTTAAACAAGTTGATTTAATGTGTAAAGAATTACTTGCAAATACTGTGATAGAAGATTATGAGATAATATTATGAAAGTAGCTATTATTCGTTTTCCTGGAACTAATTGTGAGTTTGATACAGCTTATGCCTTTGAAAAATTAGGGGTAAAAACTGAAATCATTTGGCATGAAAGACAAGATTTTAGTGCAGATTTAATCGTATTACCTGGAGGTTTTTCTTATGGAGATTATTTAAGATGTGCTGCTATTGCAAAACTTGCTCCTGCTATGAAAACACTTAAAGAGCATGTTCAAAAAGGTGGCTATGTCCTAGGCATATGCAATGGCTTTCAAATTTTATTAGAACTTGGACTTTTAAAAGGAGCTATGAAACATAACAATAGTTTAAGTTTTATTTCTAAGATGCAAGCATTGCAAGTAGTATCAAATAATAATGCTTTTTTGAAAAATTTTCAAAAAAATGATATCATAGAATTACCTATTGCCCATGGAGAAGGAAATTATTTTAATAGCGAAGATGGTATTAAAATGCTAGAAGATAAAGATATGATCTTACTAAGATATATCAATAATCCAAATGGCTCTTTAAACGATATAGCAGGAATTTGTGATGAAAATAAAAAAGTCTTTGGATTAATGCCACATCCTGAAAGAATGTGCGATGATATTCTTGGATCAAAAGCAGGACTTAAAATGTTTGAAGGATTTTTAAATTGCTAAAAACCTTCAAATTTTTTTGTCTTTTTTTGCTAACTTTTAACTTATATGCTCAAGAAAATAGTGTTTTTGAAGATTATAACACTTTAGAAAAAAATTACAATCAATTAGATGATCAAGCTAAGCAAATTTATCAAACTATCGCTCCAAGTGATGAGAGTAATTATGAAAGTAAAATCGATGATGAAAATTTCATCCCTCAAGGTTCTTTAGTATTAAACGCAAAAGAATACACCGATGAAGTCTATATAGATGAGGCTTTTACTATAGATCTTGAGGTTATTACCACAACTAATGTGAGTTTTGATTTAAATGTGAGTTTTGAAAAAAGTGATGATATGCTTTGGATCAATCCTAATCCTATTTGGGAACAAAAGGCTAATTCATATCATACAAAATTATGGTTTGAAGCTAAAAGTTTAAATGCTAGTTTAAACAAAATCATCGTTTCATTAAGCAGAAATGATCATATTTTTCAAAGCTCATCATTAATTATAAAGCCCATTAAACTTAAAAAAATCGATGCTCCTTCTAATAAATACTCACATATAGTTGCAAGCAATTTGGAAGTTAAACAAGTAAAAGCGAGTAGTTTTGATAATGATAATATAATTTTATTTATAGAACTTGCAGGAGAAAACACAAATCTAGCAAGTTTTAACATAAAAGATATCCAAAAACAAGGTGTAGAGGCTATTAAAGGCGATTTTGAAAAACAAAGTGGATTTTATTATGCTATTTTAGATAAAAGTAAAACGCGTTTTGATTTTTCTTACTTTAATTTAAATTCTAAAGAATTAAAAGATTTTTCCTTAAAAATAGAACTTAAAGAAGATAGTATAAGTACACAAAGTGATTTAAATCCAAAAACTAATGATTTTAATTTTTACAAACAAGTTTTTTTATGGAGCTTGTGCGGTATTTTCGCTTTATGGTTTGTATTTAAAAAAAGCTACACAGCTTTAGGTTTGGCAATTTTGACTCTAATAGCAAGTTTTTTAGCTCAAAATAACATATATAAAGCTATATTAAAAGCTGAAAGTAAAGTACAAATTTTACCAACTCTAAACTCAACTCATTTTTATTCTGGGAAATACAAACAAGAAGTAGAAGTGTTAGATTCAAGAGATGAATACAGAAAAATTTTATTTAATAATGGAAAAATAGGCTGGGTGAAAAGTGAAGATTTATCAAAGATTTAAAGCTTTAATATTTTGGGTAGAATTTATTTTATCTATTATATTTTTATGTATTGCCTTTTTATTATTGCAATCGCAAGAAAAAATTTGGAAAATCAGAAAAGTATGGTCAAAACTGCAAAAATATGTAATAAACTATAAAATTCAAACCCAAGGTTCTATACACCCTCAAGCTAATTTGCTTTTAATCAATCATCAAAGCTTACTAGATATAGTTGTTTTGGAAGATTTATGCCCAAAAAATATATCTTGGATAGCTAAAAAAGAACTAGGCGAACTCCCTGTTTTTAAAACTTTGATTAAAAAACCAAAAATTATTTGTATAGATAGAAGTCCAAAGGGTCTAGTAAAGCTTTTAAAAGAAGCCAAAGAAAGATTAAATGAGGATAGAATTTTAGCCATTTTTCCAGAAGGCACAAGATCTAAAACACAAAAACTTTTAAAATTTAAAGTCGGAGCTAAAATTTTAAGTGAAAAGCTTAAGTTAAAAGTCCAACCTGTGGTAATTATTGATTCAGCTAAAATTTTAGATACCCAAAATTTTAGTGCAAATAGTGGTGTTTTAAAAGTGATATTTCTAGATCTTGTCGATACAAGTAAAGATGATTGGCTTGAGCAAACTAGAGAAAAAATGCAAACAATCTTAGATAGCGAAAGGTCACAAGCTTGATTGGTACGATTTTAGCTGTAGGTTTTGGAGGCTTTTTAGGGGCCATATCCAGAATGCTTACTAGCAACTTTTTTAATAAAATCATTCCTCATAACTTTCCTTATGGGACATTAATGGTCAATATAATAGGATCATTTTTAATAGGTTTATTTTTTTCTTATGCAAATTCTAAAGGTGTGCATATTTTTACTAAAAATTTAATTAACACTGGTTTTTTGGGTGCCTTTACAACTTTTTCAACTTTTTCTTATGAAAATTTGTTATTTTTGCAAAATGGTGATTATTTTCACTTTTTTATAAATATTATTTTAAATGTTATCCTTTGTCTTTTGGCAGTATGGATTGGTTTTTTAATTTTTAAATAAAGGAGATATAAATGCAATTTCAAACTGAAGTTAATCAACTTTTACAACTTATGATTCATTCTTTGTATTCTAACAAAGAAATTTTTTTAAGAGAGCTTATTTCTAATGCAAGTGATGCACTTGATAAACTTAGTTATTTAAGCGTGAGTGATGATGCTTATAAAAATTTAAAATTTGAGCCAAAAATTCAAATTAATTTCAATCAAGAAGCAAAAACCTTAACTATAAGTGATAATGGTATAGGTATGAATAAAGACGATTTAATCAATCATCTTGGAACCATTGCTAAAAGTGGTACAAAAAGCTTTTTAGAAAACTTAAGTGGTGATGCCAAAAAAGACTCTCAACTTATAGGACAATTTGGTGTAGGCTTTTACTCTGCTTTTATGGTAGCTTCTAAAATAGAAGTTTTAAGCAAAAAAGCATTAGATGACAAAGCTTATCTTTGGACTTCTGATGCTAGTGGCTATGAAATAGAAGATGCAAATAAAGATGAACAAGGCACTTGCATAACCTTGCATTTAAAAGATGAAGAGTTTTTAAACTCATACCGCATTGAAAGCATAGTAGAAAAATATTCAAATCATATACAATTTCCTATTTTCATGGAAAAAGAAGAATATTTACCACTAGAAGAAGGCGAAAAAGAACCTAAAAAAGAATTAAAAAACACTCAAATTAATACAGCAAGTGCCTTATGGAGGCAAAATAAAGCAAGTTTAAAAGCTGAGGATTATGAAAGATTTTATGAACAAAACTTCCATGATTCAAACAAACCTATGCTTTATATCCACACAAAAGCTGAAGGTTCTATAGAGTATAATTCTTTATTCTTTATACCTGCACAAGCTCCATTTGATCTTTATAGAGTAGATTATAAAAGTGGTTTAAAACTTTATGTTAAAAGAGTTTTTATAAGTGATGATGATAAAGAATTATTACCAACTTATCTAAGATTTGTGCGTGGGATTATTGATGTAGAAGATTTACCGCTTAATGTTAGTCGTGAAATCTTACAAGAAAATAAAATCTTAAAAAGCGTTCAAGAAGCAAGTGTTAAAAAAATCCTAGCTGAACTTAAAAAATTCAAAGAAAAAGATAAAGAAAATTATCTTAAATTCCATGAAAATTTTGGAAAAGTTTTAAAAGAGGGTTTATATGGTTTTGGCGAAAATAAAGACGCTATAGCTAAGCTTTTATACTTTAAAAACTCAAACAAAGAAGAATTAATTGATCTTGAAGAGTATAAACAAAACCTAGCTGAAGGTCAAAATGAAATTTTTTATATTAGCGGAAAAAATGAAAAACTTTTAAGAAATTCTCCATTACTTGAAAGCTATAAACAAAAAAATATCAATGTTTTATTGCTTGATGAGGAAATTGATACCATAGTTATGCCTATGATGAATGAATTTGAAGGTTTAAAATTTAGCGCTATTAACCATCTAGCTAGTGAAGAAACTAGCGAAGAACAAAAGGCTGAATTTGCAAGCTTACTCATCAAAATAAAAGAAGTTTTAAAAGATGAAGTTGAAGAGGTAAAACTTAGCCAAAGACTTTCAAATAGTCCAAGTTGTATTGTTTATGATCAAAATAAACCTGATTTTGCTATGCAACAAATTCTTAAACAAATGGGGCAAGAACAGCAAGTTAAACCTATACTTGAAATCAATCCTAATCATGAAATTTTAAAAGCCTTAAAAGAAAATGATACCTTAGCTAATGAAATGGCACATATTCTTCTAAATATGGCTAAACTTAGTGAAGGTATGGGTATAGATAACCCTAGCGAATTTAACAATGCCTTAAGCAAAATCGTTTCCAAGGCTTTAGAAAAATGAAAAATATAGCTATTTCTAAAGATATTTTGCACGAATTTTGCATTATAGATGTAAGAACCCCAAGCGAATGGAAAAATGGGGTTATAAAAGAAGCTATACTCATCGCACTTTGCGATGATAATGGCTTTATGAATGAAAACTTTATCCAAGAGTTTAAAGAAAAAGTAGATTATCAAAATAAAAACATAGCCTTTGTGTGCGCTACAGGCTCAAGAAGCAAACATACTGCTATGATGATAGAAGATGCTCTAGGTATAGAATGCACTAATTTAGATGGTGGCATGGTTGCACTTTTATCACAAGGTTATGAAGCTACAAAAAAGGAAAATTAATGATAAAAAAATACTTTTATCTTTAATGCTTTGTGCTAGTTTTGTTTTAGCAGAAGTTAAAAATATCGATATTAATGCGGATATTTTGGAAAATTATCAAGTAATTGATGTTAGAAAACCTAGTGAATGGGTACAAACTGGTACTATAAAAAATGCCATTAAAATTAGCTTTTACAATGAAGATGGCAGTATAAATAAAAATTTCGTCGAGGAAATTAAAAAGATTTCAAGTAAAAAACCTATCGCTATAGTTTGCAGAAGTGGAGCAAGAAGTGCTAAAGCTTCTGCTTTACTAGATCAAAATGACATAGAAGTTACTAATTTAAAAGGTGGTATGAATGCACTTTTATCACAAGGTTATGAAACCTCAAAATAAGTCTAACTAGACTTATTTTTTCTTTGGTCTAAACACAGAAATTACTTCTTCATTATTTTCAATATAAGCTCCACCTATCAAATCTACACAATAAGGAATAGCAGGAAATATAGGCTCAATACATTCTCTTATAGCTTTTGGATTACCCGGTAAGTTAATAATTAATGATTTTCCTTTTATACCTGCGCTTTGTCTTGAAAGTATAGCCGTTGGCACATATTCTAAGCTTTTTGCACGCATTAACTCCCCAAAACCTGGAAGCATTTTATCACACACTGCTTGTGTTGCTTCTGGTGTCACATCACGCAAAGCAGGCCCTGTACCTCCTGTAGTAAAAATCAAATCACATTTTACTTCATCTGCCAAATAAGCTAATTTTTCTATGATTAAATCATACTCATCAGGAATTAGCTCATAATAAAAGCTTTTTTCATTTTTTATATAAGAATCTAAAATTTTTTCTATCTCTACTCCGGATTTATCCTCATAAACTCCGCTACTTGCTCTATCTGAAAGTACTAAAATTCCTATTTTTACCATTTTCACTCCATTATGATTTTTTCTATATCTTGTTTTTCTATTTTTTCATTTTCTAAAAGAATACTAGCTAATCTCACTACTTTTTCTTTCATTAATTCTAAAAATTCTTTCACTTCTTGCTTTTGCTCTTGTAATAAACCCTCATTTGCCATGGCGAAAGTTTCCATAAAAACGAGCAATTCTTTAACCTTTAAAAGATCACTTTGTGCATTAGTGTAACTTTCATTAAAAATAAGCTCCATAGCAACTGAACCTGCTAAAAAAACTTTTATTTTATTTAATAATTCTGATTTTGATTTGATAGTATTTTCATATTCTTTAAACCTATCTTCAATTAGGGTAATTTTTTCAAATTTAACATCAAAATAAAAAGCACACAAGGCTTTAGCTGCTTGATATGTGGCTTGAATTTTTCTTTCCTTGTCGCTTAGAGAAAAAATCTTTTTTTTACCCATTAAAACTTTATTAAGCACTGCAAAAAAATCATTTTCTTCTATTAAATCTGATTTTCTTCTTATAGCATTAATAGCCGCTTCATTAACTAAAGTCTCCAAAGCAGCTCCACTAAAACCCACACTAGCTTTTGCAATTTTTTCTAAATCTACGCTAGATTTTTTTTCTTTCATATAATTTTGCAAAATATGCATTCTATCTTTGAAATCAGGCAAAGATATAAAAATTCTTCTATCAAAACGCCCAGATCTTAGTAACGCATTATCCATAAGGTCGATTTTATTTGTAGCAGCCATCACTATAACACCACTATTATCTTCAAATCCATCCATTTGAGTTAAAAGTTGATTTAGAGTATTATCTCTTTCTACATTAGAAAAATCCCCTCTACTTTTACCAACTGCGTCAATTTCATCTATAAAAATAATACTTGGAGCTTTTGATTTAGCTTTTAAAAAAAGCTCTCTAACTCTTTTTGCACCCATACCTACATAAATTTCTACAAAACTAGCCCCACTTTGATAAAAAAATGGCACCCCAGCTTCACCTGCTACTGCTTTTGCTATCAAGGTTTTACCCACTCCAGGAGGCCCTACTAGCAAAACCCCTTTTGGCATTTTCACACCAAAATCTTTATATTTTTGAGGATTTTTTAAAAAATCAACGATTTCTAAAAGCTCTACCTTAGCCTCATCAACCCCTGCTACATCTTTAAATTTAACTTCACTTACTACATCTTGTATGGTATTATTTTGTTCATTTTTTTCTAAAATATTTTTTTCTAAAGAAAGTAAATTTTGCCTATCTTTGTTTTTTTTATTAAGAAAGAGTAAAAAGCTTATGAGAAAAGCAAGTAAAATAAATATCAAAAAAAACTCACTCAAATCATAATCTTTAGCATATTCTAAAGGAATTTTTTGCCACAAAGCATTTAAATCCACTACATCTTTAGCGATTAAAAAATTTCCTTCTTTGCTTTTTAATAATATTTCATTATTTTCTACTATAGCCTTTTGGATTAAATTTTGTTCTAAAAGCTCTTCATAAGCAGCCTTGCTAATATAATCTGGTTGATTTTTTAAAAATGCAATCAATATAAAAACACAAAGCAATAAAAATGAAGCTAAGATAATCTTTTTATTTTTCATCCTCTAACCTTACATAGTTACAATCTTCTTTGCATTCATATTTTTCAATACTTATCCATTGTTTAGCAATATCTTCTTTGCTTGTAATTTTGATTTTATTAAAAAATTGATCATAGCCTTCATAAAAACCATCTTTTTTACTCTCGACTAAAATTTCTAAAATATTTTTTTGGTTTTTTCTAAACTCATAATTATTTTGTGCGACTATATCTTTTAAAATATTTAATCTTTCTTTGGCTATATCACCATTAATTCGCTCACTCATAGAAGCAGAATGCGTTCCATCGCGTGGTGAGAAAATAAAAGCATGAATATGTGTGAGTTTAAATTGTTTGAAATTTTCTAAAGCTTCTTGCCATATCAACTCACTTTCCCCAGGATGTGCCACGATAAAGTCTGTTCCTAAAGCAAAACCTTTTTGATTTAATTCATTAAACAATGCTAAATCATTTTGCGTATGTGATCTTCTACGCATGATGCGTAGCATTTTTTCATGAGTGTGTTGCAGGGCAATATGTAAATGCTTTTCAAGCCAAGGTTCATCTAAAATTTCTTTAAAACTCTCATCAATTTGAGCAGGTTCTAAACTCCCAAGTCTTACTCTTTTTATACCATTAATCTTGCCTATTTCTTGCAGTAACTTTCCAAGTGTAGTTTTATCTTTTAAACCATAACTTCCTATATTAGTACCCGTTAAAACTACTTCACTATAACCATTTTGAGCCAAAAGTTTGATTTGTTTTATTATTTCCTCACTTGGCATACTTCTTGATTTACCCCTAACACTTGGGATTATGCAATAACTACAAGCAAAGTCACATCCTTCTTGAATTTTTACAAAAGCTTTAGTGTGATTTTCATAATTACTTACGATTTTTGTATCGATAAAGCGTAAATTTCCAAGCTCATAAAAGGCTTTATCCTGTGAGATTAACTCGTTAATTTTATCTTTATTAGAAGCTCCTAAAACTCCAAAAATTTCTTTTTTATCAAAAAAATCCTTTCCCTTACTTACAGCACCACAGCCTGTAAGTATAACCTTAACTCCATTTTTTTTTACACTATTAATATAACTTCTAAGCCCACTATCAGCACCATTTGTAACCGTGCAAGAATTTATAACTATCACATCAGCTTCTTGTTCATTTTGTGTGACAATATGATCTTTAATATAAGTTTTTAATAATTGCGTATCATAAATATTAGTTCTACAACCAAAAGTTTTAAAATATACCTTTTTTTTCAAATATCTTCCTTATTTTCTATAAATTCATGTTTTGCCATATATAAATTTTGTGATGGATAGGCTATTTTTATATCATCATGTTTATTAAATTCATTGATAATTTCTTTACTTATATTACTTCTTAAAACCAAGGCCGCATAAGAATTTGTCATATACCAAGCAGAAATTCTCATACCATAACCTTCTAAAAATGTAAAAAACCTAGGTTCTACTTTAGGATTTCTAATGCTGTATTCATTTCTTAATTTATTCATGGATTCTTTTGCAATTTTTGTATAGCCTTTAGAAGCTTTTATAACGATTTCTTCTACTATATCTAAGGCTTTTTGATGATTTGAATCAAAAGTTAAAGTAATATCAAGTCCATCCCAAATTGTTTTCATCCCATGATGAGTATAATTTGATATAAGATTGGTAAAAATAAAGTTATTTGGTATGAAAATTATCCTACCACTTCTTCGATTATCTGTATAAGTTAGTAAAGATATATCTTCATACAAAGTTATTCTTAAAAATGAAATATCAATTATATCGCCGATATAATGTGTATTGTTTTGAAAAACTCTCACCCTATCGCCCACTCTAAAACTTCCACCAAAAACTATCACACACCAACCAAGCATAGACATAAACATATCTTTCATAGCAATAGCCAAACCAGCAGAAGCAAAACCAAGAACGGTCACTAAATAGCTGATATTTTCAATATATCCAAAAAGCAAGATTAAAACAATTACATTGATATTAATAAAATTAATGATTTTATTTGCTGTATAAAAGCGATCATTATCGCCTATATATTTTCTAGCTATAAATTTGAGTAAAAATGCTATGGCTACAACTATAACAATAGCCAAAACTATATTGAAAGCTCTTACACCCTGAATTTTAATTGAAGCTGTTGTTTTTTCAATCTCTTCTTGAATTTTTTTCTCATACACAGAATAAGAAATTTCTCCAAAACGCAAAGTTTGTGAAAAATCTCTAACCATTTGATTGGATATTTTTAAATATTCATCATGCTCTTTATTAGAAGATAATTTAGCTATTTCAGCTACTAAAACATTTTCTTTTATAAGCTCATCTAAAGTTTGCTTAAAACTATTTAAAAGATTGACATATTCTTCTTTGTCGCGTCTTAATTTTTTTATATGTGAGTATGCTGAAATAATAGCTAAAGGATTAGTTAGCTTATCTATTTTATCAACTTCTTCAGGTGCCAAAACCATCTTAGAAAAATTTGCACTTTTATACTCACTTAAAAGCTCTAGTCTTTCTTTTAAAATTAAAATTTGTCTTTCTATAATACTTTTATTGCGTTCATTAGCTTTTAAACTTTCTTTTTCTAAAGCCAAAATTTCATCTTGAGTTTTTCTGTAAATGTTAAAATTATTATATTTAATTATCCAAGTATTATATGCTAAATTATTATGTAATTCATTTAATTTTTGTTCTAAATGCTCTATATCATCTTGCGCTAAAAGTAATGTAAAGGGTAAGAGCAAAATCAATATAATTTTTTTCATGCAAACACCTCTAAAGTGTGTAAAATATCTTCTTTAGATATATCATTTTTTATACAAGCTTTTCCTAAACCACAAGCTAAAACAAAATTAATCTTTTGAAAATGTGTTTTTTTATCTAAGAAAAAGGCATTATAAAACTCTTCTATATTTGAAATTTTATAAGATATGGGTAATTTAAATTTCACAAGCAATTTTTGTACTCTTTGGCATTCTTGCTCGCTTAATAACCCCAAATTTAAAGCTAGAATATTTGCCATGTTCATACCTATAGCCACGGCTTCACCATGTAAGTACTTTTTATATCCTGTTTGATTTTCTATAACATGAGCAAAAGTATGACCATAATTTAAAAGCATTCTTAAGCCACTTTCTTTTTCATCTTGTGAAACCACATTAGCTTTAAGTTCTATACTTTTTTGGATGATTTGAGCCAAGGTAATATCATCAAGTTTAGTATTTAAAAATTTATCCTCATCTAAATTTTCTAAAAAAGATAAAATTGCTTCATCAAAAACCACAGCCATTTTGATAAATTCAGCCATGCCAGCAGCTAGTTCTCTTGAAGGTAAGGTTTTTAAAAACTTACTCTCACAATACACCGCTTTTGGCTGATAAAAAGTACCTATTAAGTTTTTACCAAATTTATTATTTACCCCGGTTTTACCACCCACACTTGCATCCACACAAGCTAGTAAAGTTGTTGGGATATTGATAAATTCTATCCCTCTTTGATATATACTTGCTACAAAACCACCCATATCAGAGATCACCCCGCCACCAAAGCTTATAAGCAAGCTTTTTCTATCTAACTTATAAGTACACATTTGATCTAAGATATATTCTATAGTTTGTAAATTTTTATACTCTTCACCATCTTTGATTTTTATAACAAAAAGTTCTTTAGCTTGAATTTTTTCCAAAAGCGTATCTAAATGTAATTTTGCTACTAATTCATTAGTTAAAATCACGACTTTAGTATCAAAATTTAACTTTTCTAGCTCATTTATATAGACATTATAACTTGTATTTTTATCTAAATTTAACTTAACTTGCATTCTTTTCTCACAATGATGGTATAAACAATTGATAATTTTTATTCATCTTATAATATATCGTATTTAAATCCGTTTTTAAAATTTTATTGAAATTGTTTCCTAAAATTTTTTCATTAAATGGTACAAAATGCAATATATTTTGTTTGTAAGAAAATTTATTAATAGGATTATGTTCTTTTTCTTCTATCAAAAGTAATTTTTCATCATGAAGTTTTGAAAGGCTTTCAAAATACTGATGATATTCAAAAATTTCGGCTTTATTTAATTTTAAAGCATAGTAATACAAGGCAAGGCCTAGTTGAATTTGCTTGTTAAAATCAAGCATAATAGAGGCAATACCCTCTACATCTTCAAAATTTGAACTTAAAACTACAGAAGATTTTAAATCTGCAAAATCCCCTTTACCTGCTTTTAACACAGGAAGTTTTAAAGTAAAAAGAAAACTTTTTTCTTTTTCAAAAAGATAATCCTCCACCACTAGCAAACCTATGCTAGTATTTTCCACAAAAGGTTTAATGTTTTTTATATTTGTGCTTTCAAAGTCAAATATCACTTCAGTGCTATTTTTATGCAAGGATTTAAGTTTATAATACATAGGAGTTAAAGTAGGATTAATCACCTTAAAATAAAGTTTTTTGCTATTGATTCTTACATGCAAAAGCAAGCTTGCAAAAATAAGCTTTTCTATAGCAAACTCACTCATTTTTTTCATATCTATAATACAAAGTATATTATCTCCAAAAGGCGATGGAAAGCGTCCTAAGCTTGTTTTAACATTAGTAAAAACACTTTGCAAAACTTTAGGATCACCTACGATTAAAATGCTATCATTTGGCATTAAAATAAGCCCAGGTCTTGCCAGAATAAATTCATTATTTCTATAAACCATTACAATTTTAAAGCGTTTTTGACTAATAGAGCTTATGTGCCTATAAGCAAAGCTTGATCCTGCAGGAATTTTAACTTCCATAATCTCACCTTGTCCAAGCCCTATAAATTGTGCCATTGAAGGCATATTATCCAAACAACCTGTCAATCTTGTACTTAAAGTATCATAAATATTAATTACTTCACAAAAATTATCATCAATTTGGCTATTCCACAAATCCATAATAACTATATTTAATCTTGGGTATAATTTTCTTAAATTTTTATAGCAAGCTAATGTATCTGCTTCTTCTTGCATATAAATAATAGCTTGATGAAAATTTTCTTTTAATAAATTTTCTAGCTTAATCAAACTCGTAGGATCAAATTTAAAAAAAGAAATTTGTTCATTCTCTAAGTCTAAGTCTACGCTATCATCATTATAATACACAACACTCAAAGACTCTTTGAAGGTTTTGTTATTATAAATTTTCTTTAAAAAATCTTTCGCAAAAGGTCCATCAGCTAGTAATAAAATCTTATTCATTCACACCTCTAAAATATAAAGTATAATTATAGCAAAGTTATAGTTTATATTTTAAAGTTTTTATTTTTTCAAAATATATTCCACTACTTAATATATCTTTTTAAATTAACAAAAATTATTATTTTTCATTCAGTAAAAATCTTAATATTGATGGATACTTATTTTAGTATTTAGCTTATAAAAGGATTTTAAAGTTAAAGAGATATAATAAAATATTTCTCACATGTCAATTAAAATCTACTTAAAAAACTGTATAATATATTTTTTGGATAAAATTATCACAAATTTAGAAATAATTTAGCATCTTAAAATTAAAATATATCAACAAGAAAAAGTTCATTTTGCCTAAAACTACTTTAAAGATTTAAAAATAAAAATTATATCATTTAAATAAAACAATTTTTATAAAAACAATATTTAAAGACAAAATAAAAATAAAACTTACAAGAATCAACTATTTAAGTGAAATAAAAATATCAAAAAGAGAGAAATTTTTGTAAAATAATGCTATTGATATACAAATAGTAATTGCAATAAAATATAAATTTTAATAAATTTAACAAAAAAATAGTTTAGCGGACGGTAGTTTATGTTGCTTCAAACTATAAATTCTACTACAACATACCTCGGAAAAAGATAATGAATTAATAAACTACTATGTTAGATATACTATTTAACTTAAAAATCAACTAGATAACTTTCTATGCGTTTGATTTTAATTCCAACTTTTTTGAGCATTTGCTGCACTTATAAGATATATTTAAATAATTTATTTTCATATATAAATCATAATTCACTTTATGGATAACACCAATACAATCACATATATACTCAAATATTTCTTCGCTTTTTATCATCTCGTTTTGTTTTGATAAATTTTGATTAGATGAATTTTAAACATAATCTCTTATTTTCATATCATGTATACTAAAATGATTAAAAAACCATGATGATACTTATTATAAAGTTCATTTTTAAGTTCATTAGTACTACGACACTCATATAATAGACTTTTCATAGATTTTACAATATTTTTATGCATTATTATATGCTCATCTAAATATGGATATTTAATTTCTCTCATATATTCCTCTTCATCATCAAAATGATTTTTCATATATGAAAATAACTCCATTAATACTTTTTTTTTAATTCTGTTTTATAAATATGTCTATTTGAAAGTCTAAAAACTTCTAAAGTTAAAGCAAAAAATCTCTGATGCTGTAAATCTATTTTTTCATTGCCTAAACAATATTCATCACTCCAAGAGGGAAAATTACTTACCATATACCCCCGCCGATTAAATCAATCGAATATTTTGCTGACAAATTTTACGATCATACTTAGCACCATTAAAAATTTTAAGATGCATATTATGTGAAATTTTATATTTTTTATTTAAGCATCCACAAGTATAAAGAACATATTCTTTTTTCTTAAAATTAGCATATTTTATATCTTCCTCTAAAATATGCTTAATGATATTATCATCTATAAAATCACTAAATTTTGTTTTAAATTCATTTATGTTTGATGTGTTTTTAACTAAAGAAGCTAATGAAGACATAATTTTTTTATGCTCTTTTATATGTATATCGATATATGGGTAAGCAATCCTTTTCATATATTTTTCTTCATATTTTGCATGATCTTTAAGTTGTTTTAAAAATTCAATCGAAAGCATTCTAACTTCATTAATACTTACATGATTATTTTTCATAAAAATAAATTTCTTTAGCTAAATCAAATAAGCTTTTATGTTGTATATCAATAATACTATTCCAAACGGTATATTTTTGAGTCCATATTTTCATATATAATATTCCTTATTTTGTAGTGTAAATATAATAGTATTATCTATAAAACAAATATTAAAATATATATATAATTATTTAATAAAAAATTTATTTAAAAAACAACTTAGCAAACTAGCAATAATTATAAAAATAATATAAATATAAAAATACTCCTTATATACAAAATTAACAATAAAAGGGGTTATAAAACCCAAAATCGCATAAGAAATATTATAAGCAAAAGAAAGACCACTCGATCTTAACTCTGTGGTAAAAATTTGAGTCATAAAAATAGGAGCAAAAGCTATAATACCTTGTGCAAAACAAGCAAGCAAATAAAATAACAAAAACCACTCATTATAAAAGCTAAAACTAATGCCAAAAATTCCAAAAAGCAAAGTAAAAATAAAACAAATTTTAAAATGTCCTAAAAAATCTGCTAAATATCCTTGTGCTAAACTTCCTAGTATGATCATCACTATGGCCAAATTTTGATATAACAAAGCAGTAGTTTTGCTAACTCCTAATAAGCTTTCAAAATATTGTGGCAGTATCATTAAAGTAGCCACCCCACTTGTTAAAACCACAGTAAGTAAAGCGCATATTAACATACTTTTTTTATGTGTTTTTAAAGCCTGCAAAAGTGGGAAATTTAAAATTTTTTCTTTTGCTTTTATATTTTTAAAAGCTGGTGTTTCATTCAATTTCGTGCGTAAAAATAAAGCCAATATACCAAAAAATCCTCCTATAAAAAAAGGAATTCTCCAAGCAAAGCTTTCTACTTCTTCTTTATCAAAATACGCATATATAGTCAAAGTCGCTAAATTTCCAAGCAATAAACCTAAAGTCAAAGTTGCTGAAATAAAACCAAGTGCCAAACCAAGTCTTTTTTTACTCACAAATTCACTCACAAAAATCCAAGCACCACTAACTTCAGCTCCTATGGCTAATCCTTGGGCTATCCTAATAACAAAAAGCATAAAAGTAGCCAAAAGCCCTATGCTTTCATAAGTAGGTAAAAAGGCCAAAACAAAACTTGGTACAACCATTAAAAGCATACTAATATAAAAAACATTCTTACGCCCTTTTATATCTGCAAAATGCGCTAAAACAACAGCACCAAAAGGTCTGGCTAAATACCCTGCCCCAAAGGCTACATAAGTATAGATTAATGGCCAAAAATCATCATTTTGAGGAAAGAAAATTTTTGCAAAAACACTTGCAAAGAAGATAAATAAAACAAAATCATAAAATTCTAAAATACCACCTAAAGAAGCATAGATGGTATTTTTAAAAGCTTTTTGCATTATTAAATTTTGCCACCTTCGATTACTACATCATCAGCTTTTATATCATCACTAAAAAACGGCTTTAAAGTTTCATCATAAGCTTTGTGGAAAAATTGTTCATTTTGTAATTTTAAAATCAAATCATTGATAAAATTTAACATAGCTTCGTCACCTTTTTTTACAGCAGGAGCTATAACATCATGATTTCCAAGTTCTTTAATCACTACTTCAAAATTTGGATTTTCTTTAGCCCAGGCAAAAAGCAATGCATTATCATGACTTAACGCATCACCTCTTTTACCAATTAAAGCTGCAAAAGTTTCTGTATTTTGATCAAATTTAATCGTTTTAATATCTGGCATATTTTTTGTAAAATACGCATCAGCTGTTGTGCCTTTATTTAAAATTAAAGTTTTATTTTTTAAATCATCTAAAGTTTTAATATCTGATCCTTTAGGAGCCACCACCCCAAGAGCAACTTTCATATAAGGTAATGCAAAATCAACCACAGCTTCTCTTTCTGGGGTTTTTGTAAAATTTGCTAAGATTAAATCTACTTTATTTGATTCTAAAAATTCTACTCTATTTGCTGCTTCAACAAGTACAAATTGCACTTTAGACTCATCTCCTAAAAGCTCTTTTGCTATGCGTTTAGCAAAATATACATCATAACCTTGATTTTTCCCTTGTGCGTCTAGGTAGCCAAATGGAGGTTTATCGCCAAATACACCTATACGGATTACACCTTGCTGTTTGATTTTCTCTATGGAATTTTCATTAGAGCTTGAATTTGAGCATGCACTAAAAAAAAGTGCCATCAAAAATGATAAAAGAAAAATTTTTTTCATGTTTTATCCTTATGATTAAAAATTTAAATTTTTAAACCTTATATTATTTTTTTAAATAAATATTTTAAAAAAATAAAATTAACGATGAAAATCAAACAAATTGAGAAATTTTTTCGCACGATCTGTCTTTGGATTTTCAAAAAATTCATCAGGATTTGAAATTTCTACTATTTTACCATCATCCATAAAAACTATTTTATCAGCAACTGCTCTTGCAAAACCCATTTCATGTGTAACTATAAGCATAGTCATACCATCTTTTGCCAAATTTAAAATCACATCTAAAACTTCACGCACGATTTCAGGATCAAGCGCTGCTGTAACTTCATCAAAAAGCATGATTTCAGGGTTCATACAAAGACTTCTAACTATGGCTATGCGTTGCTTTTGTCCACCGCTTAATTCTTTAGGATAAGCTTTTATTTTATGCAAAAGTCCTACTCTATCAAGCCAGTATTTTGCTTCTTCTAAAACCTCTTCTTTTTTTCTTTTTTGCACCTTTAAAGGTCCTAAAAGTATATTTTGCTCAACATTTAAATGATCAAAAAGCTCATAAGATTGAAACACCATACCTATTTTTTGACGAATTTGAGTCCATTTTTTATAATTTTTATCAATTTTCTCATCATCTACTAAAATAGCTCCATCAGCCATTTCTTCTAAGCCATTAATACATCTTAAAAGTGTAGATTTCCCACAACCACTTGGACCTAGTATAACCACTACTTCTTTTTGATTTACTTCTAAATTAATATCTTTTAAAACATGATGATCATCATAATATTTTTGTAAATTTTGTATTTTTAAAATGCTCATATTAGCTCCATTTTTTCTCTAAAAACTTTGAATATACTGACAAAGGATAACAAAGTATAAAATAAATCAATAAAATCAAACCATAAATCACAAAAGCCGCATAAGAATTTTGAAATAAATTAAGCTCAATCACTTGTTGACCTACTTTAATAAGCTCTATACCACCGATTAGATAAATCACTGAAGTGCTTTTAATAATTCTTGTAAAAAGATTAATACTCATTGGTAATAATCTTCTCAAAGATAAAGGTATAATGATAAAAAGATAAACTTCAAATTTATTAAAACCTAGTGAAAGTCCTGACTCATACTGATGTTTTGGTATACTTGCTAAAGATGATCTAACCAAATCCATCATCTCAAACACACCCCAAATACTAAAAACAATAATACTTGAACCCAAAGCACTCAAATGCCATCCAAACCATTTCGCCAAGCCAAAATGCACTATAAAAAGCCAAACAATCAAAGGCATAATACGCACAAACTCAAGCATAAAACGACAAAAAACATAAAGGAATTTGTTTTTAGAATGCATTAAAATTCCAAAAAATACTCCTCCTATGAGTGAAATCAAAACGCTAATCAATGAAAGCTCTAAAGTAACCTTTAAACCTTGCGCTAGTCTAAAAAAGGTATCTTGATTTAAAATTTCAAACATAATTTAACCTTTTTTCTATACGGTTTAACACTAAAGATAAAGGTAAAATCAAGATCAAATAACAAAGCACCAAAGCAAATAATGCTTCGTTACTTTTATAATAAAGCCCTATAAGATCTTTAGCCACATATACTAAATCTGCTAAAGCAATAATGCTTACTACAGAAGTTTCTTTAAGTAAAAAAATGATATTTGCACTAATGCTTGGCATAGCTATACCCAAAGCTTGAGGCATAATAATATAACGGAAATTTTGCCATTTACTCAAACCCAAAGAAAGTCCTGATTCATATTGTTGTTTTTTAACCGCTTCCATACCCGCTCTTAAACTTTCAGCCATATAAGAACCACCTAAAAAACTAAGTCCTATTACAGCACAAGCAAAAGAGCTAAGTTGAATTCCAAATTCAGGTAAAGCATAATATAAAAAGAAAAGTTGGATTAGCAAAGGTGTATTTCTTGAAAATTCTATATAAATTTTACAAATTGTGTTTAAAAAGGAAAATTTAAAATAACTCACTCCCACACAAAATAAACCTACTAAAAATGAAAAAAACACCCCATAAATAGCAAGTTTTAATGTAAGCCAAGAAGCTTGTATAAACATAGGGCTAAACTTGACTAAAAAATCAAAATCCATGAAACCATCCATACTTTAAAATATAATATTGTAACAAATAAGACTTAAAAAGACTTAATTAAATTTTGCATTTTTTCTTTATTTAAAATTACTATTTTACCTTTATTTGTGCAAATAAGCTCATTTTGTTTTAATTCTTTTAAAAAACGCGACAAAGATTCTGGGGGTAAATTTAAAATCACAGCGATTTCTTTTTGTTTTAAATTTTGTAGCTTTTCTTCATTTTCTAGTAAAAAGCCGACTAATCTTGACTTTAAATCCAAAGATTTTTGTCTGATAAAATTTTCTAAAATTCGAATTTTACCGATTAAAGAAGTCAAAAGTAAAAAACTAAATTCTCCATTTTCTAAGCATAATTTTTTAAATTCATTAAAATCAAAAACACAAATTTCACAATCTTGCTCACAAATTGCATTGGCTGGGTAATCAATACCCTCAAACACAGGCATTTCAGCTATAAAATTTACTGGAGCTAGAGCGTGTAGTGTTAGCTCAAAACCTTTTGCATTCACCTTATATATACGCACTTTTCCACTTAATAAAATGTAAATTTTATTTGCTTTTTCACCTTGAAAAAATAAAATATTTCCTTTCTTAAAATACTTCTTTTCGCCCTTTGAAATCAAAATTTCAAAATGTTTATCCATTTTTTTCTTCCATATTTTTAATACTTTCTTTTGCTTTTAAAACCAGTTCTTCATCATCTGCAAAATCAAAAAATTTAAAGTGATTTCCATGTTGCACTCTACCATCTAGCAAATCCCCACTTAACCTGTTTTTTAAATCAAGCTCAGCTATTTTAAACCCATCTAAAGTTTTAGCAAATTCAAGCAAACGACTTGGAATTTCTTTTTGCTTAGTATATAAATAACAAAAACTCTCAAGTCCTACTCTACCTACCCTACCTCGAAGCTGATGTAAGGTAGCAAGCCCAAGTCTTTCAGCCCCAACAACTACAATCACGCTTAGTCTTGGTAAAGAAATTCCCACTTCAACCACGGTCGTAGAAAGTAAAATCGTGCCTTTTTCTCTAAATTCTTGCAAAATTTGATCTTTATTTTTATCTTTTCCATGAGTCACATAAACATTTTTGTATTTGTTTATCCAATACCCTTGTGCTTGTTCTAGCGATAAATAATCTATATTTTCACTTTCATTTACCAAAGGATAAATGATGATTACTTGATGATTTTTAGCTAGTTCATCATCGATTTTTTTAAGCAAATATTTAAAATCTTTATCTTGTATGCAAAAAGTTTTAATGTCTTTTTTAAAAGGCATTTGTTTAATAAAACTAAAATTTACAAGCTCACTTTGTATCATAGAAAGTGTTCTTGGTATAGGTGTAGCAGAAAATTGCACGATATGTGGAGCATATTGAGAGTTTTTACTAAGCTCACTTATTTTTTGTCTTTGATTAGAGCCAAAGCGATGTTGCTCATCTATCATCACTAAAACTGCTTCAAATTCTTCTTGATAAATGAGCGCATGTGTACCTATGATAAAATGGGCTTGTTCTTTTAATTTTGCTAAATCTTTATCTTTTTTACCACCCTTTAAAAGCAATACATTAACAAAATCAGGCAAAAGTCTTTTTGCTTCATGATAAATTTGCTCTGCTAATATACTAGTTGGAGCCATTAAAATAGCCTTTTTAGGATATACTAGCAAACTTGCAGCAAGTATGACTAAAGTCTTACCACAACCCACATCACCCATCACCACACGCCTTTTAGCGACTTTATTTTGCAAATCTTTTTTAATATCTTCTATTGCTAAAAGCTGATCATTTGTAGGGTTAAATTCTAAACCCTTAAGCCAAGAGCTTATATCAAAAAGTTCTATTTCATAAGCATTTTGTGATATTTTTTTACCCTTTAAACGCCTTAAATGATTAAAAATTTCTATATATTTTAAGTCTTTAACTATGGCGTTAAAATTTTCATAAAGAGTTAAATCATCATAATTGTGTAAATTCAAAAGTAAATTGATATATTTTTGTTCTAAATTTAGCGCTTTTAAGTTAGCTTCATTGATATATTTTAAAATAAGTTTTTTTATGCTTTCATCTTTAATAGAACTAATTTGGTATTTAGGGACTATTTGACCTATGTTTTTTACTATTTTTGGGTTTATAAACTGCCAAATTCCATTAAAAAAATTCATCTTTGCATGGATACAAACCAAAGCATTATGTTTAAAAATTTTAAAATGCCACTTATTAGGATGAAAGATCACTATATTTGCTTTTATACCCCATTCTAAACACTCACAAAGCATAAAAAGCTGGGAGTGATGATTTTGTGTGCTAATAATTTTTACATTTTGAGTGCAAAATGTATCTTTTGGAAACTTTGAAATTCTAAAATCATCAAATTTTTTAGGTAAAATCAAAGCCAAATCGATACAATTTTTAACCCCTAAAGCATGAAGTAGTTTTAAGTCCTTTTCTTCAACTTTCATTTTCTATGCTTGCAAAACTCACTTTGGTAATTTCACTATGTGCTTTGATAAAGTCATTTAACTCATCTAAATTAGTGTTTTTAATCTTTTGCATTTCTTCTTTTAAATTTCCAAGTTTTAAACCATGCAAATATTCATTTAGCATTATATCTAGTCTTTTAGCCAAGTTTTCATACCTTAAAGGCATAGAGCCTACTAAAAATTGTTTAGCTAGTTGAAATTCTTTTTCATTGACTCCATTTTGGACAAAGTTTTCAAAAACTTCCTTAACTAAAGCTTTAGCCTCATTAGAACTTTCATTTTTAGTTTGCAAATACCCAAAAACTCTACTATAATTTAAATTTACATCAAGCATAGCATATGCTGAATACGCCAAGCCTCTTTTTACACGCACTTCTTCCATCAAACGCGAACCAAAACCACCTTGACCTAAAATAAACAAAGCAAGTTTAGCTAAATACATTTTCTCATCATTAATTTGTATATTAAATGGAGAGCAAAAATATATATAAGCTTGCTCAGTGCTTTTTTGCTCACTTACTTCTATACTCTCATCAACGAGCTTGTAGCTTTTGTTTTGATTTGGGGCATTTCTTTTTAGAATTTGGCAAATTTTTTCTACTTTAATCTTTACTTCATCTTCTTTAATATCTCCACCAAAAACAAATAAAGCATTATCAAGTACTAAATTTTCACTCATAAAATCTTGTAATTCTTTTAAACTAATCTTTTCTATGCTTTCTTTAGTCCCATCAAGACCACTAGCAAAAATTTCATCTTTAAAAACATTCTTATTCAAAAGTCTTTTTGCTTGATAATCATAATCAGTATTTAAACTTGCAAGTTCACCCAAAGCTAAAGTTTTTAATCTTTGTAAGATTTTTTCTTCAAAACGCACATTTAAAAACAATTCTTGTAATTTTTCTAAAGCAAAATCAAAATGTTCTTTCAAGCATTTAATACTAATTTGAAAATGTTCAAAACTAGCCTTAGCATAAAGCTCTATAGCACGGTATTCTAAGCTTTTAAAAAACTCATCATTACTTCCTTCATTTAAAAGCCTAGCAAGCATACTTGCACAACCTCTATTGTGTTTTTCTGCTATTTTTCCACTATTTTTAAAAATGAGCTTAAAAAATACTACAGGAAGCTCATTTTCATACTCATATATTATGTCTATTTTAGTTTCGTTAAAGTCTAAATTTAACATTAAAACCTTTCTAAAATATTATAAGCTGTATCGCGTTTGGCAGGTAATTCCCCTATATCTTTAATAAGTTCTATCATTTGTTCTTGATTCATTCTGTATTTTGCACCAGCTGCGGCTACAACATTTTCTTCCATCATAGTTGAACCTAAATCATTTGCACCAAATTTTAAAGCAAGTTGGCCTATTAAAGAGCCTTGTGTTACCCATGAACTTTGTAAATTTTTAAAATTATCCAAATATAATCTTGCTAAAGCTAGCAATCTTAAATATCTATTAGAGCTTTGCTTGATGATTTCAGGATGTTTTTTGATCAAAGGAGTATTTTCGCTTTGAAATGACCATAAAATAAAAGCTCTAAAGCCATTTGTTTTATCTTGTAAATTTCTTAAATGATCAAAATGTTCGATGATTTCCTCATCATTTTCAACCGTACCAAACATCATTGTAGCAGTACTTTTCATACCTATATTATGCGCACTCTCATGCACCCTAAGCCAAGTAGCTGTGTCACATTTGTGTGGTGCTATAATATCTCTTACCCTATCGCTTAATACTTCAGCACCCGCTCCAGGTATAGAAAAAAGTCCTTTGACTTGTAATCTTTTTAAAACCTCTTCTATAGAAATTTTAGAAACTCTTGCTATATAAGCTATCTCTACTGCTGAAAAACCATGCACGGTAATCGTTGGATAATTAGTTTTTATATAAGAAAGCAAATCTTCATACCATTCTATTTTAAGTTTTGGATGTACCCCGCCTTGAAATAAAATTTGCGTTCCACCTATGGCTTGTAATTCTTCTATTTTTTGCCCTATTTCTTCATATTTTAAAATATAGGAGTCATCATCTTTTTCTTTTCTACAAAAAGCACAAAAATCACAATCAATACAGCAAATATTTGTATAATTTATATTTCTATCTACCACAAAAGTAGTTATTTTTTCAGGATGAAGCTCTAATTTTCTCTCATAAGCCATTGCACCTAGTTCATATAAAGGTGCATTTTGGAGCAAATTTAACGCTTCTTTTTTACTTAATCTACTCATTCTTAAACCTTTTTTGTAAAAAGGATTATTATAACATTTAAATGTAAAATAATCTTAAAGACGATATAATCAAGCCCTTTAATTTCATATATTCATAGGATACTCATGACTTATAGGTCTTTACTTAAAAATAATAAAACTTTTCGCCTTTTAGCAATAGTACAATTTATAAGTTATTTTGGTGCGTGGTTTTCTCAAGTAGGTGTTTTTACCCTTTTAACCAAAGAACTCGGTGCACCTGCTAATATCATAGGTTTTTCAGCTATTTTTGTTTTTTTACCTTCTATTATACTTGCACCTATAAATGGGGTTATAGTAGATAGATTTAAACCTAAGAATTTATTACTCACAATGATTAGTATTGAAATGATTTCTATTTTTATGTTAATTTTTGTAAATTCTTTAGCCATGCTTTGGTTGTTATACTTTTTAACCTTTGTTCGTATGGCGGTTGCAAGTATGTATTTTCAAACAGAAATGTCAGTTTTACCTAAAATTTTAACCCCGCAAGAATTAAAACTAGGCAATGAGCTTCATAGTATCATATGGGCTGTATCATATGCTTTGGGTATGGGTGCAGCAGGGCTTTTTATAGATCTTTTTGGAGTAAAGCCAGCCTTTATAGCTGATACTTTAATGCTATTTTGTGCTATGCTTATACTCAAAACTTTGATTTTACCTAATGAAAAAAATACCACACAAAATAATCTTTTTATATTAATCAAAGAAGGCTTAGTTTATGTATTTAATAATAAAAAAATCATTCATTTGATTTTACTTCATGGGGTTGTAGGGATAACTGCTTATGATGTTTTAATCACTCTTTTAGCAGAATATGAATACGCAAAAGTTATTTCCATACCTCTAGCCATAGGGCTTTCTAATGCTATAAGAGCCATATCTTTACTTATAGGCCCTTATGTGCTTAGTCCTTATATTAATAAAAACACTTTGGTATATTTATACTTAGCGCAAGGTGTGGGTATAATGCTTTGGGCTTGCTTGCAATTTAACTTTTATCTTGCTTTTGTAGGCTTGGTAATGGCTGGTTTTTGCACTTCATCTTTATGGAGCTATACTTATACACTTTTACAAAATGATTGCGACAAAAGATACTATGGCAGAGTGATTGCTTACAATGATATGGTATATTTAACCTTTAGTGCAATTATTGCTTTTTCAACAGGATATTTATTTGAATTTTATGGAATAAAACTAAGTCATTTTACTTTTGGCTTGGGAGTATGTTTTATCTTTGCAGCAATTTATTGGTGGTGGTTTAATAAAAAATATAATTAATCCACCTTAGAATAATAAACTCCACCTGCTGAAAAGTTTTTTTCAAAATAAGCTGTTTCAGGCACAAGATCTGACTTTCCTGGGTAAATTCTACCTTCTTTATTCAATATCCTATAAAAACGCTCCATAAGTCTTATTTTAAAATCTTGATCAAAATATATCATCATATTTCTTGAAAAAATCACATCAAATTTTCCAAATTTAAATAAAGAATCATCAAAGACATTACAAAGATCAAAACGGCATCTGCAAGCTAGGGTTTCTTTTTTAAGATGATACATTCTATCTTTTACATCAAAATAACGCGTTTTTTGCATAGTGTTTAATCTAGATACTGAACGCTCTGAATAAATCATTTCATTGCATTTATCTATCATTTTTTTATTAATATCTATACCAACTATATTCATACCTTTAACAAAATTCTCACTTGCTAAAATAGCTAAAGAATACACTTCTTCGCCGCTTGAACATGGAGCACAAAGCACATTTACAGGGCGATCAAGAGATTTTATATAAAAAATCACATCTTTTAATTGCTCTAATTCTCTAAAAAAATAAGTCTCACAAACTGTAATAAAATCCATAGTTTCTTGTTTTAAATTTCTTTGAAACTGCACTTTTTCATTTAATTCACTAAGACTGCTCAAGCCTAATTCTTGTAAAAATTTAGGAAGTTTAATAGATAATATATCCTTTTTCGCATTTAAGTTATTTCCACTTATTTGCTCTACGATTTTTACAAAATCATTCATTTCATTTTCTGTAATCTTTATCATCTTTTTTTGTCCTACGATTTGATGAAATTTGTTATTTCTTTTTTGAGTTCTATTAAACTCATAGGTTTTAAATTTGGATTAGTATCTCTAGCTTTTTTTGGCATACCATATACTATAGAATCAGCCTCATTTTCGCACAAACACCTTACTCCTGCTTTATAAAGTTCAAACAAAGACTTAGCACCATCATCGCCCATTCCTGTCATAATCAAAGCTAAAATTTTATGATATTTGCAAAGATTAACAGCAGAATTAAATAACACATCAATCCCTGGATTAAAACTACTAGTTTCGTCTGTAGTATTTAATGTTAAGGTATTGTTGCCACTTAAAATCATATTTCTTTGACAAATATAAATTTTATTTTTCAAAACTTCCTTATCACTTGGTATAATCACCTCGCTTAATGCTTCTTTGTTAAATTGATTTACAAAAGAAGGAATAAACGCAGGATTCATATGCTGAGCAATCACTACTGCACAATCTTTCAATTCTACATCATTTAGTAAAAACTTTAGTTGGCTTGGGCCACCTGTTGAAGAACCAATTAGTATAAGCTTCATTTTTTACCTTAAATAATTATTGTTATTATATCAAATAAATATTTGAAAACATAAAAAAATAATTATATATAAGAAAGAAAAATTTTAATTAAATATGATAAAATTAATACTTTAAATTTCAAAAATGATAAAGTGAATGTTAAATGTTAAGAGAAAAAATTTATATTGCAAGTGATCATGCTGGTTTTATTTTAAAGCAAGAAATTACTAAATTTTTACAAGAAAAAAATATTACTTTTGAAGACTTAGGTCCTTTTAGTGAGGATCGTTGTGATTATCCTGATTATGCACATTTATTAAGCTCTAAAATAAACGAAAAAAGTTTTGGAATTTTAGTGTGCGGATCAGGAATTGGTATGAGTATAGCAGCAAATCGTCATAAAAATATACGCTGTGCTTTATGTAATGAATCTTTAAGCGCTAAACTTTCAAGAGAACATAATGATGCAAATGTTTTAGCACTAGGAGCTAGATTAATAGGGGTTGATATGGCTTTTGAAATTATCTCAAATTTTATCAACACTTCTTTTAGCGGCGGAAGACATTGCGCAAGAATTAGCAAAATAGAGGAAAGATTATGATCTTAAGTTGGCTTGTATTAACTGTATTAATTTGTATTAGTATTTATATGACTATTATGCTACTTTATTATAAAACCCTGCTTCATAAAGAAAAAGTGGCAAAAGAATTTATAAAAAACAACCTTGATGATACTGAAATTGTTATTAGAAAACTACAAGTACAACTTCAAAGAAGTTTGGGTAATATTGATATTTTAACTGAAGAATTAAACAAAAGCAAAGCAGACTTAACCTCTCTTAGAACAAGAAATTCACAATATCGTATTGAAAATGAAAAACTAAGACAAAGAATCAAAGAATTAGAAGCAAAAATAGAGGCATTATTATGATAAAAGAGCAAGATAAAAAATATTTACTAGATAGCATTAGAGCTATTAAAGATTTTCCAAAAGAAGGGATTGTTTTTAGAGATATTACTACTTTATTAAACAACAAAGAAGCATTTGCGTTTTTAATGGATCATTTAGTTGAAAAATATCAAAACGCAAAGCTTGATTATATCGTTGGTATAGAAAGTAGAGGTTTTATTTTTGGAGCTGCCTTGAGCGCTAGATTAAGACTTCCTTTTGTGCCCATAAGAAAACCTGGAAAGCTACCTTCAAAATGCTTACAAGAATCTTATAGTTTAGAATATGGCAGTGATACTATAGAAATTCATATCGATGCTTTTAATAATCAAAAAGCAAATGTTTTACTTATAGATGATCTTATCGCTACAGGTGGCACAGCTATCGCTGCTGTAAAACTTATAGAAAAACTCAATGCAAAATGTGTTGAAGCTTGTTTTTTACTAGAGTTAAAAGATCTAGATGGTGCTAAAGAATTAGCTAAATTAACTTCTATTTATAGTGTTTTAGAGGTATAAAATGGAAGAATTTTTAAAACAACTTTTGTATGATTATAAAAATTGGGCTTATATTATTGTGTTTTTATGGTGCATACTTGAAGGAGAACTTGCACTTATTTTAGCAGGTATTTTTGCACATGAAGGCCATGTAAATTTAGGACTTATTATTTTTATAGCAGGCTTAGGTGGCTTTGTAGGCGATCAAATATACTTTTATATAGGAAGATATAACAAAAAATACATTCAGAAAAAACTTCGCACCCAAAGGCGTAAATTTGCCATAGCACATTTACTTTTACAGCGTTTTGGTTGGCCTATTATCTTCATACAAAGATATATGTATGGTTTTAGAACTATTATACCTATGAGTATAGGATTAACTCGTTATAGTGCTAAAAAATTTGCGTTTATTAATCTTATTAGTGCGTGGGCTTGGGCTGCTATAACTATTTTACTTGCATGGTTTTTTGGAAAAGAAATTTGGCTTGCAGTAGAATGGGCTGGAAATCATTGGTATTTTGCAGTGCCAATTATTGCTGGCTTTTTATTAGCTTTATTTTTAGGAATGAAACAAATAGAAAAATCAATACTTACAAGAAGGACTCGCAAATGACTTTTAATTTTATAGAAGAAAATATCGGCTCTATAAATGCTGATTTTGAAATCATTTTAATACAAGATAAAAAAATAGAAAAATACACTCAAAGTCAAGAACTTTTCAAGCTTTCAAGCTATAAAGGTGAAGGAATTTGCATAGATATGCAAAATAAAATTCTTTATAGTGAACTTAAAAGCTTAGAATATGAAGATATAAGGCTTGCTTTTGCAAATGCATACAAAGCTTTAAAAAAACTTGAAATTCAAAGCGTAAAAACAAAAAGTGTTATAGGAAAATGTGTAGTAAATAGCTTTAATGCTATGATTCAAGGATTTACTTTTGGTGCTTATGAATTTAACAAATACAAAAAAGAAAAAACACCAAGCAAATTAGAAAATATCTTCATTGCAAAAGATGAAATTAATAATAAAACATACAACCTAGAAGAGGCTTGCATAGGTATAAACTATGGTCAAATTTTTTCAAATGCTTGTGATTTTGCAAAAAATATCGTTAATGAAATCCCACAAATTTACACTCCTGCCAAAATGGCCGAAGATGCGCTTGAACTGAGCCAAAATAATTCTAATATTTCATGTAAAATTTATGAAAGCGATTTCTTAGAGCAAGAAAAAATGCAAGCATTTTTAGCAGTAAATCGTGCTTCAATTCATCCCCCAAAACTCATTCATCTTTCTTATAAACCACAAAATCCAAAAATGAAAGTAGTGTTTGTAGGTAAAGGGCTAACTTATGATAGTGGTGGACTTAGTTTAAAACCTGCTGATTACATGCTAACGATGAAATCAGATAAAAGCGGTGGTGCGGCTGCAATGGCTATTATCAAAGGTGCAAGTGAGTTAAACCTTGATATAGAAGTTCATTCTATCATCGGCGCAACTGAAAACATGATAGGCGGAAATGCTTACAAGCCTGATGATGTGCTTATTTCAAGAGAAGGTGTGAGTATAGAGGTTAGAAATACCGACGCAGAAGGAAGATTAGTTTTAGCAGATTGTCTTTCACTTGCTCAAGATCTAAAACCTGATTTATTAATAGATCTTGCTACTTTAACTGGAGCTTGCGTAGTAGGACTTGGAGAATACACAAGTGCCATCATGGGAAATAATGAAGATTTGCAAAATGAATTTTATAAAATAAGTAAAAAAAGTGGAGATTTAGCTACTATTTTACATTTTAATCCGCACTTAAAAGAGCTTATAAAATCAAACATAGCAGATGTTAGTAATACCTCTTCAAGTCGTTATGGCGGAGCCATTACTGCGGGATTATTTTTAAATTCTTTCATTAGAGAAGAATACAAAGACAAATGGCTACATTTAGACATTGCAGGACCAGCTTATTTAGAAAAAGCTTGGGGTTATCATAATTTTGGTGCAACCGGAGCAGGTGTTAGAATGTGCCTTTCATATTTACTTTATCTTTCAAGGAAACAAAAATGAGTTTATCAGTTGGTATAGTAGGACTTCCAAATGTTGGAAAATCTACCACTTTTAACGCTCTAACAAGAGCACAAAATGCTGAAAGTGCAAACTATCCATTTTGCACCATAGAACCAAACAAAGCAGTGGTACCTGTGCCTGATCATCGCTTAAAAGAACTAGCAAAAATTGTTAATCCACAAAAAATTATACGCTCAAATATAGAATTTGTTGATATAGCAGGCTTAGTAGCAGGAGCTAGCAAAGGTGAGGGTTTGGGTAATAAATTTTTATCTAACATACGCGAAACAGAGATGATTTTACATATTGTGCGTTGTTTTGATGATGAAAATATCACCCATGTTGCGGGCAGTGTTGATCCTGTGCGTGATGTACAAATCATAGAAACAGAACTTATACTAGCAGATATAGAACAACTTAGCAAAAAAATAGAAAAACTCACTAAAGGTGCAAAGGCCAATGAAAAAGGTGCAAAAGAAACCTTGGTATTAGCTAATGAACTTTTAGAGCATTTAAATCAAAATAATAGCGCAAGTTCTTTTGCTAATAAAAATGAAATCTATCATGCTCTTATAAAAGAACTAAGATTGCTTTCAGCTAAAGAAGTGATATATGGAGCAAATGTAGATGAGAATTCGCTTTTAGAAGATAATGAATTTGTAAAAGATCTTAAAGAATTTGCAGCAAAATCAGGCCATGAAGTAATCAAACTTTGCTCTAAAATAGAAGAAGAAATGATAGCTTTAAGCGATGAAGAAAATTATGAATTTTTAAAATCTTTAGGTATAGAAAGTAGCGGGCTTGAAGTAGTTATACGCACAGCATTTTCAAAGCTAAACTTGATTAGCTATTTTACAGCAGGTCAAGTAGAAGTTAGATCATGGACTATACAAAGAGGTTGGAAAGCACCAAAAGCAGCAAGCGTGATCCATAATGACTTTGAAAAAGGTTTTATCAAAGCTGAAGTAATTTCTTATGAGGATTATATCGCTTGCAAAGGCGAAAGTGGTGCTAAAGAAGCAGGAAAACTACGCCTTGAAGGGAAAGATTATATCGTACAAGATGGCGATGTAATGCATTTTAGATTCAATGTTTGATAATTTATCAAACATTGATTTGTTTTTTAATTAAGCTTTGCAATTTATCCTTAGTATCATATTCATTAGAAAAAGTAAGTAAATTCGCTTTAGGCCAAAAATAACTTTTAGGATTTTCAAATTTACCCCAACGCCAATCAAACCTAGGTGCTAAAAGTACTATTGTAGGTATATCTAAAGCTAAGGCTAAATGCGCAATAGCACTATCTATACTTACAATACAATCAATATCTTTTAAGTTATCTAAAGTATCATTCCAATTTTTTAGCTTTACTCCCCTATTTTCAATTTCTTGAGGTAGATTAACATTATTTACCCCATCTACTTGAAAAGAAATAATCTCACAACATAAATCTTTTAATGCATTATACAAAAATATAAAATCTACATTTCTCAATAAATCAGTATTTATAGCATTAGGAGTAAACCAAAAAATTCCTATTTTTTTAATTTTATTATTTGGTTTTTCTAAAGCAATAATAGGCGTTCTTAACTTAGAAATTTCATCTAATTTAATATCACAAAGCAAAGGCAAAGAACAAATCGGCATAGCATAATCAAACTCACTCGGAAAATCTTTTAAAATTTTCAAATTAGAAAAAAATTTATTTTGTTTATTAAGCTCTTTGAGTTGATTTTTAAACATTTCATACATAGCGCTTTGCGGAGCAAATAAAACCTTAGAGGCAATTTGACAAAGTTTTTCCAAACATCTAGCATACATGATAGTATCACCAAAACCTTGCTCACAAAAAACTAAAATTTCTTTATCTTTAAAAGCCTGCACTCCATCTTTATTAAAAGCTTGTATGGTTTTATTATAATGATAAGGTGAAAAAGTTTCATTATGGGCATAAAAAAGTCTGCCCTCATATACTCTTTTACCTTCTTCAAAATTATCACTTTCTCCCATACGCATTAGCAAATATGCCAAGTCAAACTGATAAGTTGCATGTGGATGCAAACTCAAAGCTTTTTGGTATGCATCATAAGCACCTTGATAATTAGCACTTAGTTCTAGTGCTTTTGCATAATTTTGCCAAAATTGAGCATTATTTTGATTATACTCACATAAATTCGAAAATAATTCTAATGACTCTTGCAATCTCAAAAGCTTAAAAAGCAAATATGCTTTTTGTGGTAAAATTTGTGTATTTAAAAACTCATGAATTTTAACTATAGTCAAGTTTTCTTGGGTTTTCTCTTGTAATCTATCTTGTAAATTAATACTATTTGTAAAATTTTTTTCTACTAACTCCCCACTTTGTAATTTTGATATCATAATTTGTGTAAAATCACAAAGTTCATTATGTGCTTCAAGTGCCTTTTGGAAATTTGTTTTAAAATAAAGCTCAGCGTAATTTTTCCACAAATCAAGATTATACATATCTTTTTCTAAAGCAAGCTTATACAGTTTTTCTGCATCTTCTAGGCTTCCTGTATTTTGATAAGCAAAAGCAAGTTCCAAATTAAGCTCATCTTTTAAAAAACATTGTCTTTGTAAAAGCTCTTCAAGTAATCCAATACCATCATTAAAATTTCCATTATATAAAAGTGCTTTTGCAAGCATTAGTCCATTAAAACTAGTAGGATATAAATTAAAAATTTGTCTTGCATAATGTAAAGTTTTACCATAATCTCCTATTTTAAAAGAAGCCATCATCGCATATTCTAAAGCATTTTTAGGATCTTGCTCCAAATATTCTTCACTACACTCTAAACACTTTTGATGGTTATTATTATAATAATGATATATTATTTTATCTAACATTATCTCCTCTATGATATTACATTAATATATTTTTTAATTCCCTAGAACTTACTAAAAACTAAATCATAATAAATATATTATGATTTAGTTCGAGCTTACTAATATTTTTAAAGGAGGCGAAAATAAATATGTTGTTTAGCATTATTTCAAGTAAGCTCTAGGGAATTAAAATTACATATCAACTATTTTAGTTGATATGTAAAAATACTTACCACCATAAACCTAGTTTTAAAAACATAGTATGAGAAGTGGTATTATCAAATGTAAACACACCCGCATAATTTAATGATATATCAGAATGTTTATTAAGAGCATAAGATAATCCAAATTGCCCAAATCCATAGTATTTGGAAGTAATAACATCGGCTGTTAATGTATTTTCATCTAATTTCAACTTACCTCTTGCATCAGTATATAAATTTACTATAGATCCTATGGTTATATTAGATTTAAACTTATCAGTCCATGGCTTATACCATTTTAAAGCTGCACTTGCATCAACAAAGTTAAATTGACCTGCCAAATAATGTTCTTTTGTTCCACCTAAGTGATTTAAACTAAAATTCTTACTACTCATACCATAATAACTTAGTCCAATTTCTGGAGATACTCTAGCTACATCTATAGCATTATAATAATTAGCACCTATTTTTGCCTCAGCGCCATATCCATATACTAATGTATTTGCTTTAGAACTAGCAGGATTATTTTTATAAGACTTTTCTATATTTGTCTTGGTATAATCAAATTTTGAATATGCACTAAAATAGTATTCATCTAATCCTTTTCTTTTTAATACATTATAATAAGTTAAACCACCATAATATGTTTTATCATCAAAATTTAATCTTTGTGTGTTTTGTTTTTTAGAGCTATCCTCATGACCTAGATAAAAACCTATAACACCATAATCTTTTGGCAATTGCTTAAATGAACCACCAATCAAACCTGCAGTATCCATTCTTAATTGCCCTACACTTTTTCCAATTTTAGCTGAAGAGTGATTATAATATGGATTTAAAAAATAATATGTTGTATTTGAATCAAGATATTTACGATTATTTTTAGATAAATCAGATTGCAAATTCAATCCAGCAGCATTTCTTAACAAATTAGACACATTAATGCTTCTTAATCTTGCAGAATATACCATAGATTTAGCTAAAGTTTTACCACTTAACTCATTAATATCTACACTAACTCTATATTTTCCTTTTTCCGAAGGAACATTCATAAAATAATAAATATCTGTTAGACTATGAATATTTTTTGCATCAATGCCTTTATCATCATTAGTATTATTTCCTATACTATTACCTTTTTCATCAATAAAAAAAGTATTACTATCATATATTTTTTTAGTATCTAAATTTGCAGTATTAATATAAACTTCATCTACTTTAATACCACCAAGATTATTACCACCTAATACAACCGAATTTTTTAATCTATCTTCTTTATTTAAAAATTCAGGCGCATCAAAATACCAACTATTGATACTAAAAACACCTTTGCCATTATTTTCAATATGGTATCCATTTTTATTCTTATTTAAAACACCACTAATATATTTTGCATGTTTTCCAGAACCTTGAACATAACCATTAATCAGAGTGAAAGAATTGCTATTAGTAATTCCTCCTATTGTTCCATAATTAGTTAATTTCATTGTACCATCATTTTCAATATCATCATGAATTATTGCTTTTTTAGTATTAACTAAAGATTCTATAGTTCCAGTATTTTTAATACCACTATAAATATTGCCATTATTTAATAACGAAGTTATAGAATTAGCATTATATATACCATTGAAAATAACCGCATTATTATTTACTTGGCCAATATTACCATGGTTTTTAATACCATAAACTTGATCATTAGACATACTGTAAAGTGTAGCTTCTTTACCTATGGTTGAATTATTTATTATATCCCCTATAGTACTTTTATTACTTAAGTTTATACCATTAGTTATAGTTCCTGCATTATTGATGTTTGCTATGGTTGATTGATTTAGCTTAATATCTTTGTTTATAGTCCCTTCATTAGAAATTGTGTTTATTTGAGAATTAGAATTTAATTCTATGCTACCTGTAATAGTTTTTGTGTTTTTTAATGAAGTAATAAAAGAATTATTAGCTAAAGTTATAGAATCTGCTTGATTGTTATTAGTGATATTTTCTATTCCACTATTATCTAGAGTAAGATTATGCATTGTTCCACTATTAGCATTAGTAAAGTTTTTAATAGAACTAGCATTTAGTGAAATAGTATTATTAATGCTACCACTATTAGTGATATTAGTTATTCCACTATTAGCTAAAGTTATAGAATTTACATTGCCACTATTAGTGATATCCCCTATAGCACTTTTATTACTTAAGTTTATACCATTAGTTATAGTTCCTGCATTATTGATGTTTGCTATAGTTGATTGATTTAGCTTAATATCTTTGTTTATAGTTCCTTCATTAGAAATTGTGTTTATTTGAGAATTAGAATTTAATTCTATGCTACCTGTAATAGTTTTTGTGTTTTTTAATGTTCCAATTATTTTAGCATTATTAGTTAAAGAAATATTTCCTTGTATAGTTCCATTATTGATTAAAGCATTGCCTGCGGTATTTATTTGACGATTATTCTGTAATGCTGTTATAATACCTTGTTTTAAAGTGATTGCATTAGAAGTATCATCTTTACCTATAGTTCCTTCATTATTAATACCGGCATTAACTCCTGCTATTAAAGCATTAGAACTAGTTAATATTATAGAATCTACCTTAGAAGCGCTATCTATATTTATTCCGTTAATATCA